>CAXFTV010000573.1:0-5704 GCA_964005845.1 uncultured bacterium | reverse complement strand
GCGAAATTCTAGCTCGAAGCCATCCCTGATGCCTCTGCGGGATTTTATAGGTTCAAGGCGAGGGAGAATCAGTTGGAGATTCAAAATGCACTGCTGCCACCCCATAGACCAGCAGCTGCGGTATCCGGAACCCGACGCGGGTTCCCGATTGTCTAAAGTCTAGACTCAAACTTGATCCGTCCCAGCCCTCGCTGATCTCCTCGTCGGGGGAGATGAAGTCCACAGCTTCTACTTTGGCTTCGCAGGGCAGGCACAAATCCACCGAAATATTATCCACCCGCAGAGGCCTTTCTTGGCTTGGGCTGCCCTCTGCGCTCTCATCGCGGTTGTAGTTGACCAGGTGCAGGAGGATGCGTCCCGGCTGGACAAAGGCGCTGGTGCGCACCATCCACGGGCCACCGATGCGGGAAAGTTTGCCGTCTGCATCGCCCCAAAGCGTTTCTACTACTGTCCGTCGATCGGCCCGGGGCAGGGTCCGTACAAAGCCGGCTTCAAGCGCCTGTAGTCCAGTTGATTCTCCAAGACCCATGGCCGCGGCCAGACCTGCGCCGCGCGAGCGGCCCTGCAGATCCAGAGTGGCGCACTCGCCGACGGCGACTAGCAGTCCGCCGCGTCGCACCCAGCTTGTCAGCAATTCACCCTGGGCGTCGCTCAGCGCTTTGGCATCGGGCAGGATGATGGCGGCGTATTGCGACAGCCGCTGGGGGGTTATGTTCTCGTCCGACAGCACGTCGAAGAGAACGTGGGCGTCGAGCAGACCGGCACCCAGCTGGCGAAAACTCTCCACCGGCCCATCGTCTCCTAGGTGCACCACTTGGCGGGGAAAGACCAGGGCGACTTCTGCGGCGCTAGCGACTGGATGGAAGTAGTCTTCGTAGGTGCGGGCGAAATCGAAGTAATCCGCATAGGCCTGGCGGCCAATGGGATCCTCCCAGCCGCAGTAAAGTCCCATGCCTGGTCCCCCATTGGCCCAGCTTTCGGCAATGCAGGTGCGCACCCGGGTGCTCTCGTAGCGCCCCAGTACCGGCAGCTTGTGGTCGCAGAGCTCCCAGATCCATCTGGCATTGAGCGTGTGCACCCCGGCGTCGCCAGCGGCGACAGAGCCAAACTCCCCGCCCGTGCTGTACCAGAAGAGGTCTTCCCCGGGTCCCCAGAGCTCTCGGGGAACGACATTGCGCTCGTCCTGGCCCATGCCCATGAAGCCCAGGTGATTCCAGGCGCCGAGGATGAGATCGGGTTTGAGCTGTCGGCCGGTGTGGATAAAGATTTCGTCAAAGTGACGCTTCCAGGCGATCTGGGCAAAGCGCATGCTCTCGATCTGTAGAGCCACGGGGTGGGGACTGTCCGGGTCGACCCAGCCCGTCACCCGCGCCAGGGTGCCATCGAGGCAAAAGGATGCCAGTTCGTCGATGGCGAGTTCGGCTTTGAGCGCGGCTGGGTCGTAGCGCGCGGCCAGATAGGCGCGAAATGCCGCGTTGCAATACTGGCAGGCGCAGCCGTAGTCGTAGTTGTACCAGGACATGAAGCCGTCGATATCGCACATCTCGATGGCGATCCGCACCATGCGCTTGTGCAGCTCGCGCCAGTGGGGATTGTTGCTACAGCCTGCGGTGCGCGGAAAGCCCCAGCGGTCGCCCATGTGGATGGAACCGTCAGGGTTTTTCTGCATCAAGTCCTCGACGCGCTCAACCGGCTTTTCCCCCAGCAGGTCTTCGGGCCAGTGGTGAGCGAAGAAATCGAAGACGCCAGTCTGTTCCTCGGGCTCGCCCCAGGCCACGGTCATGGAGAAATGCCCCACTACTTTGATGCCCAGCTCATGCGCCTTGCGGTTGAAGTCGCGCTGCCACTCCAGTACTTGCCTGATACCGCGCACGGGCATTTGCATCGGATAGCCGCCGGCCCATTGTTTGCCCTCTTCGGGTGCTTCTCCCAGGGCGTAGATCTGGGGACCGTAGAATCCCATTTGCAAAACCTGGGGCCGGACCTGGGTCAGAAAATCGATGAATTCGGGCTTGCCCTGGACGGCCAGGGAGGCCAGGTAGCGATTGAAATACATCGGTGCGGTCTTTTGCGTCATAGTTTCCTCCCCCGGGTGGCAATTGCAAAATTCTCAGAAGTGACGGGTATTAGTTGATGGATGGCTATCCAGCAGGAAGCGGAAGTCCCACGTGATAGCCAGTGGATGCCAGAATCCCTCCAAGGCGCATCCCGATGTTTTACCTGGGGTGTGCCCTCCAAAAGTAGACTATTTTTTTGCCAAAACTCAACACCTTTTTTACTATTCGCGCCATTTGGTGCCAATCCAATCGGCACTTTTTGCGGGACTAGGGTGAGGCGGCTAGATGGGAGACGCGGCTTTAATTTTGGCCGCGAGAGGCCATAGGAGTGGGCACTGGGGCAAGAAATCGCTCGATTGCGCCCCTAAGTGTAGCCGAAGAGCAGAATCCAGCGAGGGGAAGGAGGTTGATTTAAGAAGATGTAAATATTAAGCTAATGATAAAATGAAGCCCTGGAAGGTGGGAAAGAGAACCTCCAGGGCTTCATTTTATGGCGGGACCGACGAGATTCGAACTCGCGACCTCCGGCGTGACAGGCCGGCGTTCTAACCAGCTGAACTACGATCCCAATCCAGATGCACCAAAACTGTGACAAGAATCTAAGGAGCTAAGCTGATGTTGTCAATATCTCTGAGCCCGGAGGTCGAGGAGCTCTAGTTCCCGGCCGCCCAGAAAATCTTCTTGCCCTTCCTCTTTCGCGCCATAGATAAAATTGTATATTCACGTTTTTAAAGGTTTTCAACCTTGTTTTGCGCTTCGAGTAGGGAACTCGAATTCTGTTTTCACTCCAAGAGGGGACCACTATGTACATTGCCATGAACCGCTTCCACGTCGCTCTGGGCCGCGAGCAAACCTTTGAAGAGCACTGGAGAAATCGCGAATCCTATCTCGATGAGGTGCCCGGATTTTGCGAATTTCACCTGTTGCGCGGACCGACGGATGATGAGTGCAGTCTCTATATTTCCCACTCCGTTTGGGAATCTAGCCAGGCCTTTGAGAATTGGACTGAATCCGATGCCTTTCGCAAAGCCCATGCCCAGGCCCGCGCTCCAAAGGGCACCTACCTTGGGCCGCCCCATTTTGAAGGGTTTGAAGTTGTCCTCTGAGTTTCAGGGGCGGTTGCCGGCTATTTTTTCACCAGCGCGGGCTCCAGTCAGGGCCAGGAGGAACGCGATTGCACCCCCGATCAGCATCTTGGTCATGCTGAACTGGATAAAACTGTAGGGGGTAAAGAAGGCAAGGCAGAGCATGAGTGCCACCGAAAGAAAGGCGCCGAGGGCGGGTTCAAAGATCCGGATGCCCGGGGAAATCAAACCGATGATAAAGCCGCCAATGAAAAAACTTATCAGGTTGAGCAGCCCCTGGAGCAGAAAACGCAAGTTGAGCGATATGAATGTGCCGACCACGAGGTTGCCGATAAGGCCCCCTAAAAATAGCTCGACAGCGACAAAAATCGCGGTGCTGGCGAATAGCCATTTTTTCGAAAAAGGTTGCGTCTGGGAGGAGCCCATTTGGTTTTGCGCCGGAAGGAAAGAGCTAAAAGTGAATTTGCAAACCCGGTGCGGATAATGTATGAAAAATTGTTCCTTTCTGCCAGGCGGGAAAGGAACGTTGGGAAGGCCTTGGAGGTGCTGGGTGAACGAGCCGTATAGGTTCGAACTTTGGCTCCATGGACCGGATAGGGGGGGAAGGCGCAAGCTCAGGTCGGCACGCGTGAGGATACCGGGCACCCCAGCTGGCTCATTTGCTTTGCGCTGGCGTCTCCGGATGGCCTTTTTAGCGCTCGACGAGGACTGCGAAGATTTGCCGCAGCAGCGCTAATTGTCCTGGTGGAATACACTCCCTGATGATGAGAGGGCCAGCATTCAAAAATTGCTGCCTATCTACATTCACAGATTATTACCCTATGCCCCTATTTTCTCTTCGGGTTGTTTTAAGTCCTTTGGCTATGACCCACTTGGAAGATCTGGGTGAAAAAGATCAAATGGCGTGCTCTAGATCCCACTGTTCACCCTCTTTCTTTAGGCGTTTGAGGGCACCGCGCATGAGCTGGCGTTTAAGGGGGCTGATGTAGTCGATGAAGAGTTTGCCCTCGAGGTGGTCTATCTCGTGCTGCAGGGCGCGGGCATAGTACCCCGTGGCGGGAAAGCGAAAGGACTCGCCCCTGACATCGAGTGCTTCTACTTCGATCTGGGCAGCGCGTTTGACTTCGCCGTAGAGGTCGGGCAAACTCAGGCAGCCCTCCTCGGCTAGGTCTGTGCCCTCGGTGTTGAGAATCCTGGGGTTGATCAAGGCGATGGGCAGTTTGTCCTCCTCCTGGGCCGATACATCTACAACTATAACCCGGCGCAATACGCCGATCTGAGGAGCTGCCAGGCCAACGCCTGCAGCACTTTGCATGGAGTCGAAGAGGTCCTGAACAAGAGTTTTGACAGCTTCGTCGATGGCCTCTACGGGTGCTGCTTTGCGGCGCAGGACCTGGGAACCAAATTTGACGATTTCGCGTACCATAGAAGGTCGATTCAGGCGAGTGGGTTCAGGTCGAGGGCAGTATAGCGAAAGCCAAGTTCCTCCATGTGCTGGACGAGTTGAAGGCGTTTTTGCCCATTCTGCAACTTAACTAGGGAAGGCTGCCCGAGGTGCAGGCAAAGCATCTGGTCGCGTGCTTCGAATTGGCCTGCCAGCTGCAGTATGGCGAGGGCCTTCTCTATTCTGGATGGTATTTCGCCCGGGTTAGCAGGGGTGGGCAGCAAAACTTCGTTCATGCTGCCGGAGCGGAAACCGCGCAGGTCTACGGTGACCTGAGCGTAGCCGATGTTGGTGAAAGCATCGACTATATTCCGGCGTCGTCCGTCGTTCCGGATCAGCAGCGGGATCTCATCGGGGGGCAGCTCGATTCGGGCAATTGGGGTATGGTGGCGCACGCGCAGCTGTGTCAGGCCCTTAGCGCGCAGGAATTTTTCGGCCTGGTCCACCATGTGCAGTCCCTCTTTGGTGACCGGGGTGCCGTAGGGGAAACGGGACGAGAGACAGGCCATGGCCGGCCGGTCCCATACCGAGAGGCCCCAGCGTCGCGCCAGCTCGCGAATATCCTTTTTTGTCAGGTTGGCCTCCTGGAGTGGGGCGCGAACGCCGTAATCGCTGGCGGCCTGGGCCCCGGGGCGGAAATCTCCGACATCGTCGGCATTCTGGCCGTAGAGGATGTGGTCGACTTCCATTTCGGCGGCCAACTGGTGCATGTGGGTAAAGAGTTCCTGCTTGCAGAAATAACAACGGTTAGTGGGGTTGCGAGCATAGTCGGGGTTGTCCAGTTCGGCGGTTTTGACCACTTTGTGGGGAATATTGAACTGGCGGGTTATTGCGCTTGCCGCCTCTAACTCGCCGCTGGCGTAGCTGGCGGAATCGGCCGTTACTGCGGTGGCGTTTTCGCCCAGGATGCGGTGGGCTGCCAGAGCCAGCAGGGCGCTGTCGACCCCACCCGAATATCCGACCAGAACTCGGCCCATAGAGCGGAGAATGGCATTGAGGTCCTCGAGTTTTTCATCTAAATCTTTGGGCGGGCTTTGTCGGTGCGAAGGTGTCGACATAGATTTCCAGGATTCAGGGGTTTAGACGGCGGTCACGGCGCCTGGCACCAGGATGGCGTC
>CAXFTV010000572.1:0-9373 GCA_964005845.1 uncultured bacterium | reverse complement strand
CGCCCCGGGAAAATGTTTCCCGGGGCGCTTTTTTATTTGAAATTGCCAAAGGAACTCCGACGAAATGGGCAGTTGGCATCGCAGTGGTGCACTGGGGGCGACGAGGGGCCTTGACCCGGGCGCTAGTGGTGGAATTTAGCGCCCTATAGCTGCAAAAAGAGGATGTGCAGGTCTATTGCAGGCCTCAGCGCCGGGCACTGCGGTTCTGGCGGCGGGCGTAGTCGAGCAGACCCTTTACTACTTTCTCGGCATCGCGGTGGCGGTACTGTTCGAAGCGCAGGGACCAGGCGTTATTGGTATAGGCCAGGTTGCGCAGTTCCAGCAACACCTTGGCCCCGGCTGGATTGTTCCGCAGCACGCCAAGGGACTGGCCGCGCGTGCGAGAACCGGCACCCAGGGCGGGGAGCAAAACCTGGGCAAAATCACGGGAGGCAAGATCCTTGTTGCGTCCGTTCTTGCTTTCGTAGTATAGGACCTGGGGAGCTTCCGGGGCCTGGGCGTCGTTGTCGGCGTGAAAGGAGAGAAAGATGCTGCGACTTTTAGGTGTCGCGGCAAAAGCTTCCCGAGCAATGCGGACTCTGGCCGAAAGATTGCCGTAGCGCGGCCAGTTTTTGCGGCTATCGCGCTTGTTGAGTGCATGACTGTTATAGACTTCGTTTTTCTGGTTTACGAAAGTTTGCGATGGGGGGCTGGAGTGGCGCGTCAGGTGGTTCGGGCTCAACAAGGTCATGGTGACGGTGGCGCCATGCAGGCGCAGCAGGACATAGACCCGCAGCGCGATATCATAGACGTATTCATCTTCGACCACGTAGAGTTTATTGCCGTTGCCGTCCAGAGTTTCGACTACCGCCCCGGGGTCTATGCCACCGTGTCCCGGATCGAGCACTACCGCCCAGCCCTTCAGGGTATTGCTCAACTGGCCGAGGCGTCCAACTTCGCGCTCAAAAGCCTGCCATAGTTTGCGGGCTTGCCGGTAGGTTTTGAGGGGAGAACGCGGATGTTCTTCGTAGTATTGGTCCGTCCTCTGACGCGCCGCCTTGGGAGGGGAAAAGAAGTAGGGGCCATTGGCGGCATTGACCTTGCGGATACCGTCCGGGGCGACCAGCAACTTGCTCCAATCGATTTCGGAGCGCTTGAGCCACTCCTTGCCACTGCCCAGGAGAGGGCGCACTTTGAGCACATCTCCTGGGTGGATTACTGAACTGCGCAGATTATTGAGCTTTTTAATTTCGGCCACGCTCATCTGATGCAGGCGGGCGATTTCACCCAGGTAGTCTCCTTTTTGGACTCTATAGTCGGCCAGGCGCCGGGACTTTTCGACGTTTAGCTTGAGTTCCTGGCCGGGATATATGCGGCTGGATTTCAGGCCGTTCAGTTGCTGTAACTCTCCCACGGTCATGCCATAGGCCCGGGCGATTTCCCACAGGGCGTCGCCGCGCTCGACGATGTGGGTGGCGCGTGGGGCGGCCTTGAGACGCAGTTTTTGGCCGACCAGAATTCTGCTGTTTTCAATACCGTTTAGCTCTTTCAGCCGGTTCAGTTTTAGGCGATAGCGCCAGGCGATTTCCGACAAGGTTTCGCCGGTTTGGACGATGTGGATGCCCTCATCTTCTAGGGCCGGGCGCAGCTTCAATTTTTGCCCCGGATGTATGCGGTCTTTTTTAAGCTGGTTCAACTGCAGCAAAAGTTTGAGCCCGACGTCAAAACGCCGGGCGATTTCCAAGAGCGTATCCCCTTTTTTCACCGTATATTGGTGGGGCTCATTGTCTTCCTGTGAATTATTGGGTGGAGTCCTGAGTTGCAGGATCTGGCCCGGATTTATGGTGTCGTTATCCAGCCCGTTGAGTTTTTTTAAATGGCCGACGCTGAGGTCGTAGGTGCGGGCGATTTCGGAGAGGGTGTCGCCTTTTTTGATGCGGTGATTTTGCGGCTTTGGAGCGGGTTTCTTTGCCTGCGGATTGCGGAGTCGGATCTTCTGGCCGACATTGATGCGGTCCTTTGAAAGTTTATTGAGGTGGTTTATCTGTCTGGTGGAGAGGCCGTAGGTGCGGGCGATTCCGGAGAGGGTGTCGCCCTTTTTTACCGTGTACCACTCCGGGGTTGATGGGGACCACAATTCGAGTTGTTGCCCAGCAAAGATGTCATCGCCCGAAATGCTGTTCCACTGGCGCATCTGGGCGACTGAAACCCGGTAGTGCAAGGCAATCTGGCTGAGTGTCTCGCCGCTTTTTACAATGTGGATCCGGGCGGCGGCAGGTGCAGCACCCGACCAACCGGCACACAGCGCAATAAGCACCGGGACAAGGCAAAGAAAGAACATGAGTTGGGGTGAGTGTGTGGAACCGGGATGAAGAAAGTGGGGTACTCAAGTATAAGCTTCTTGTGGATCGGGCGCAAAGGCTTTGTTGCGGGCTTGCCGCGGGTGGCCTAAGAATTTATAATCCCCAATGTTATTGCTGCTAACTAAAGCTCGTGTGGCCACGGCTTTGAGCTTGATAGAGAAGTCAAATACATGAGTTACACCGTCGTCTTGCTGCTAAGCGGGTTAGCGCTCGTTTACGGCTGCACAGACAAGGGCACAGGCCCTGGGGATACCGGTTTGCCCCCCCAAGAAGGGGAGCCCGAGGAAGGCCGGGTATTGCTCGCCAACCAGACCATTTACGTGGTCGAAACCGTTTATCTCAACCGGGTGGAGGAGGAACGGCCACGCATCGTGCGCGTTCAGGTTGAACCGGGGCAGACCCTGGACGTGTCGCGGGAGATTCTGCCTCCGGGGCTTAAGGTGGAATTGGACCTGGTCTTATTACTTCCGGCAGAAATGGGCTTCCGGGTGCGGCACAAAGCCGAGGTCTATATCGACGGCGATGTGCTCTTGCGTCTGTTCCTAGAAGACAGCAACGATCCTTTTAGTCTGCGGATCGAATAGTATTTATTCGCAGCGGCAAATTTCTTCTGCGGCCATATGCTCGGGAGGTGAGAGCGCTTCGAGCAATGTGCTAAACAAAAGTATCGTCTACACTGCTGCGGGAAATGTCTACCTGGCCCTGATCTTCCAACTGGCGCAGCTTGCGCACGATGCGAAGCTGTACTTCTTCGACTTCGCTCAGGCGCATGGGGCCGAGGAAGTCCATTTCTTCTTCCATGAATTGGCGTACCCGTTCCGACATATTGCTCAGAAGTTTTTCCTTTACGTCTTCGCTAGCGGTCTTCATGGCAATCACCAGATCCTTCTGTTCGACCTCGCGCAAAAGGATTTGGATCTCGCGGTCGTTCAGGTTGCTGATATCGTCGAATACAAACATCATGTTGCGCACCACCTCGGCAATTTCCGGGTCCTGCGCGTCGAGTCTGTCCAGAATATTCTTTTCCACGCTGGTGCCGGTGAGATTTAGCACGTCGGCTATGATTTTCGGACCGCCCACGTCTTTATTGCCAGAGAGAATGTCTTTGAGATTGGCCTCCAGACTTTCCTCAACCTGTTTGAGAACCCCGGGGGTGATATTGCCCATGGTGGCGACGCGATAGGCCACATCTGCCTGGATGCGCTCGGGCAACTGGGAGAGGATGCCGGCGGCCTGAGCCGGGTCCAGTTGAGAGAGAATCAGGCCGATAGTTTGAGGGTGTTCATTGGAGATGAATGGGGCCAGTTGTTCGGGGGAGGTGTTTTTTAGCATGTAGAAACCGGAGGAACTCGAGCCCATGACGCGATCCAGGATTTCCTGGGCTCGATGCGAGCCCACCGCCCTCTCCAGTGTGCCACGGGCAAAGTCGATGCCGCCCTGGTTCATGTACTCGCCGGCCAGGAGGTGCTGCTCGAACTCCTCGAGCACTTGATCCTGCAATGAAGTGGGCAGGTTCCTGAGTTCGGTGACAATCTCGGCGATATCTTCAATTTCAAAATCGGCCAGGTACTTCATAATTTCAGCGGCGTTTTCCTCGCCTAGGGCGACCATGAGAATGGCCACTTTTTCGCGTGCGGAGAGATCCTCTTCGTGCTGGAATCGAATGTCCTCTCCTTTGGCCTGGGCCCTGAGCTCTTCTTTAGTTTGTGGCTGCATATCCGCTCCTCATTCTCGCAGGCGTTTCTCTGCGCTAGAGAAAGAAATTCCTCATCACCGTGTGGGAGAGGATCTTTCTTGTTTTTGCAAAACAAATAAAAACAGTTGGTTATATTTGTTTTATAAAAAGGAAAAAAAAGTACGTATCAAACACTGCAAAAAAGAGACCAGACGTGCCTGGCAGTCCTTGGGGCGGTGGACTTGCGCGGTCTAGGGCGACTGACTATATTTGTTTAACGCTGTATAAAATATACAGTTTTCACTCCTAATTGTTGCCCCCCCCACGGCACCTCCCCACTAAATCTTCATCTATCCGTCCGTCTTTGCGGCGGACAGGAAGTGTGGGATAATGCCTTCGATCCAATTGCCTATTCTACCGGGAACGCCTCATGCGGATTTAAAACGTCGGATTCTCGATGAGTTCATGCAAAATCCCCTGCAAGACGACGATATCCAGGGGTTGTCTCTGCGGCTAGACGCAAACAGAGAAGAACTTGCCGAAGCCCTGGATGGGCTGTGCAGCGATCGCCTGCTCAAGTCAGCTGGTCGTCACGGCTACATGCTCGACCCGGAGGGCTTCGATTTTGAGCGCACGGAGCCCGTGGAAGCTCTTCAGTTGCCGGCCCCTGCCCTAGGTTTGGGCCATGTTCAGGAAGAGTTGTTCGAAAAATTCCGTGCGGAACTGGTAAATCCGCTGGCGCTGATTCAGCAGTATCTCGAAAATCCACAGTCGGCAGGACTCGGAGCGGCGCGCGCGGCGATGGAACAAATCAACTGGTTTCTGGAGGATTATATGCTTAACGCCAAAGCCGCTCCGGTCGCCGACCAGAAAGATACGGGATTGGCCGAGTAAATTCGCCCGAGGTAATATGGTTCTCGATATCCGTCAGCTAGGTCCCCAGCCCGAGAGAAAAACCAAAGCGCCACAGGCCGTTTCGGCAACTCCGACCAAGGCACAGGACAACTTGGAGAATCTGTTGGGCCAGGCTTTGGGCGGCGTGTCCCTCGCCGAACAGGCGCGCGCGGTGGAACAACTGCGCCAGATAGTGCCCAGTGCCGAAGGGTTGGAAATACTCTGGAATATTATCGAAACTGAAAACGATCCCAGGCGCCTGGTCGCGGCCCAGGTATTGGGTTATCACCGCTCCTGGCGCTCGTCCCGGTCCAAGCTGAAAAGATTGCTCGATCGCCTGCGGCAGGAAAGGGATCCCGGGGTGGTCACCATGCTGGTATGGTGCCTGCGTCAGCGCGATGAAATTCAGGAGTTTCTGCAGCACAACCACGTTCGCGCCGCGCGCGAAGCAGCAGTGGGCCTGCCACTCAACAGCAGCACATTGCCCGGATTATTGCAGGCTTTGTCGCTTGGGGGGGACGCGGAAATAGAGCGCATCTTGCTGCGAAAACTGCGTCATATTCATTCTTCTCAGGTGGGGGAACTGGTGGATCACTTGCTCGGGCAGGAAGGGAAAATCGCTGCCGAGCGGCTGTTTGAGCTTTTCGCGTGTCTGCCCCAGGTCCCCCTTTTCAATGTTTTATTAGAAAGTCGCAACCTGCCGGCCTGGGATCCCCAACAAGGTTTTGACCCCTCTACTACTTCGGCGAAGGGGCGCCAGTTTGCCGCCATCGCCCGACGGGTGCTGCGGCAGTCCCCCGACATTGAGATATTGCGGTATATATTGGGCCGCAGCAGCGAAGACGAGAGTTTTGCCCGCCGCCATGCTGCTTTTCTGCGCGAGGTTTTGCATCGGGTGGATGGCGGCCTGGGTTCCGATCTGGTCAAACATCTCGAGCGTCTGACCTCGGGGGCCTCCGAGGAAAAAGTGGTCAGGCTGGCACAGCTACTGGTGCAGTTCAGCAGCCAGCTCGAGGGGCCTGCCGGCTCGCAGGCCCTGGCTCTGCTCGAGGAGTGGAAGGGGCGCTCGGCCAGCCTAAAATTAAAGATATACCATTTGCAACAGGGACTTTCCTGACCTACCTGTGGGCCCGCCAAAGCAGAATTAGGCAAAGCCCCCCAAAGACGATATTGCCCAGCCAGGCCCCCGCCAGGGGGGGCATTACCTGATTCCAGCCCAGCGCCTGCCCGGCCTTGACCAGACTGTAATAGCTGAAACAGATCAGGGCACCCATGCCAAAGCTGTTAGCGAGGCCAGCGCGTCGTGCATTGGCGGCCAGGGGAGCGCCGAGGACGACGATGATGAAGCAGGTGAAGGGAAACGAGATCTTTAGATGCAGATCGACAAGATGGCGAGTGACATCTTCGCCATTGGCATGCGAGCGGTCGATATAGGCTGCCAATTCACGATAGCCCATCTCTTCCGGTTTTTTTTGCAGGCGGGCGAAATCTTCCGGCAACAGCGTCAGGGAGGGCATTCCCAGGCTATCGAAAACGCTGATCTGGGGCACCCCGTTTGCGTTAAAGGTGTAGTGGCGGCCCCGTAGCATAATCCATTTGTCCCGGTGCCATTCCAGGCGGCGGGCAGTCACGCGAGCGATGGTTTTGTAGTCCTGCAGTTTTTCCCAGCTTACTTCGTGCGCTCTTTGCTGCCCGGCGTCGTAGGAGCGGGCAAAGATCAACTGGTCGTCCACGTCCTGTAACAATACCAATCGGCGCGAACCGTCGCTGCGATTATAGGAGCGTATTTCGTTGCGGATGGAATTGTAGTGATAGGTGGCCGGTGGCAACACGTAGTCCGTCAGCAAAAAGGCCAGACCGCTAAACAGCAGGGCGAAAATAAAAATCGGCAGGAGCAGCCGTGGGAGGCTGATACCGGCACTCTTCATGGCGGTGATCTCGTTGCGGCGGGCGAAACTGGTCAGGGAAAACATGGTGGCCAGGAGGGTGGCGATGGGTAGGGTCAGGATGACCCAGTAAGGGGTTCGGTAGAGGTAATAGGCCAGAATCTGGCCGTATCGAGCGCCAAAATCTATGAAGAGATCAATCGTCTCGATCAGGTCTACTACGATACTTAGCAGCAGCAGGGTAAGGATGCTGAAGAACAGGCTCCAGAGGTAGCGGCCGAGGAGGTAGCGATCTAGGATTTTCACGTAATTCTTGCCGTCAAGATTTGGCGCCTGCGGCCCAGGAGCGGGCGATCCAGGGCCACGGTGTGAATCAGGTAGGCGCCGAGGAGCCCAAAAACCAGATTGGGGGACCACATAGCCAGAGCGGGGGAGATAAAACCCCGATCGGCCAGTTGTTCGCCGCCGATGAGGAAAATCCAGTAGGACAGGAAAAAGACGAGGCTGACGCCGACGGAAACGGCGGAGCCGCGCTGGCGAATCAAAGCGCCCAGGGGTGCGCCTACCAAAACAAAGACCAAACAGGCAAAGGGAATGGAGAACTTTTTGTGAATTTCTACCCGCAGTTCGTTAATGCCTTTGTTGCGAGTAGATATAAATCGTCGTTTGCGCTCAATTTCCCGGTGCAGGTGCTGAGCCTTAGCGATGGCCGTGCTATCGGCAGCCAGGGTGTCTGCTGCTGGGGCCGGGTAGGTGTCGATGGCAGTTATAAAGGCCTGCACGGTCGAATCAATATGTTCTTGGGTCCGCCGTCTTTCCCGCTTTTTTTCCCGCACTGCCTGGTACATGGCGGCGATGCTCATTTCGCGGTCGCTGCGGTAGGCCGAACGGTAGTTGGTGAAGGCGCGGCCTTTGTCTTCGATGTGGACGATTTGGCGACCGAAAGAGCCGCGTGCAAGGCGCTCCGGGTCGTCCGCTTCGATCTGGTTGTATTCGCCATCGTACAGAGCCAGGCGAATATAGCCGCCGTTGCCAAAAATTTTGAGCTCTCCAGCGGCGGCGTGCAGGGTGGCCGGAGGGCCGGGTCGGCTGCCGTCGTAGAGGGTGATGCCGTGGAGCCGATTGGTCTGTTCGTCGACCTGCCGGATCAGCAAGCTGTAGTTGCTCAACTTGTGGATGAAAACGCCTTCTTTTTCTTTGAGAACCAGCGCGGCTTTGCGGCGTTTTAAGTTGGAGAGAATGGTACGGGCCTCGTAGTTCCAGTCCGGCAGGACCTGGTCGTTGAACCAGATCATGAGCAAAGTTAGCACGGCGGCAGCGCCCAGTAGGGGACGCAGGATATGCAGAAAACCGACGCCACAGGCTTTGGCGGCCATAATTTCGTTGTCGGCAGCCAGGCGGCCGAATGCCATGAGCACGGCTATGAGGACGGCCATGGGCACGGCCAGGGCAATGATCCAGGCCAGATTGTAGAAGAACAATCGGCCGGCCTCTTCTGGGGATAGCCCCTTGCTTAAGACCTGGTCCATCAACTGGAGAACGACGTCGATTACCAGGATAAAGAGGATGAGGGCAAAGCCGAAGACGAGCGGCCCGAGGTGCGCCTTGAGTAGGTACCTGGAAAAAGTTTTCAAGGGGGTGGCAGTGTCCCGGGGGGTGTGTATTCAAGGGGGCGCAATTGTTACGCGATTTACATGTTTATTTTCAAGGCGCGCGAAGCGATCATTTACCCATTAATATACACACTTGGTTTGGATTGCGGAAAATGCCGACTCAAAATTCTGGTTGGTACGCTTTTTGCCTTGTCTCTGCTTGATCTTATCGGGGCCTTATGCTATGTTTTCTGAAAGCTTAGCTCTTGTGGGTAAAGAAGGCAAATAACCCTTTTCCCACTCTTCGTCTTTGGCCTGATTTCCGGAGATCGTTTATCGCGCCTAGTGAATGTTTGTCCCGAGTTGTTTTTTTTAGCGTTTTCAAAACCTCCGTTGCACCCAAAGTGCCTGCTGATAATGCCGAGCTGCTGCAGCAACTGGTATGCAAGCAGCCCCGGGGGATGAGAAAGCTTCTTGGGTGGCCTCTTTATTTCTAGTAGTATCTATGCGCGTAAAAGCGATCGTATACCAAATCTTACTTGCCGGGATCACCCATATCCCCAAGCCTGCCGCTCCGCTCTGGTCCTTTGGATTTATATTGGCGCTGCCCTTTGCCAGTGCAGTGGGGGCCGAGCCGCGTCTGGAGACAGATGCCCTGATCGGTCCACTGAGCAATTTTTTTAGCGCCGGGGAGACCGGGGCCCCTCTGGGCAGCCCTGGATATTTGCTGGGCGCTGACCACATATCGAGGAATCTGTTCGACAAAGAAGTCAAAGTTGACTCGAATTTCGTAAAATACATGATAAGGGCCGGCGGTGCGCCCTCGGGTCCCAGTCTAACTTTGGATATTGAGGACCATTTGCAGTTGAGCTACCAGCGGGACCTGGTGCGCATCTGGCGCCAGAGAGTTCGGCAGGATCTTCGCCAAACGTCTGAAAAGCAGGTGCGTGGGGGGCGCAGTCGCTTCGAATGGAGCGTGAATCT
>CAXFTV010000571.1:0-6145 GCA_964005845.1 uncultured bacterium | reverse complement strand
TGCCAGAGTAGATCGTCGGTCCAGGTGCGAGGTTTGCCAAAGCGGTTGGTGTTTTCGCGGCGAAAAAAGTAAGTGTGCTGTACGATGTGATGCAGGTGGAGTTCGCCGCTGTGCACCATGCGGTGGATTTCGCGGTTGCTGGGCATGTAGCGCAGGGTGTGGCAGACCATGCAGACCAGTCCGGTTTTTTCCTCCAGGGTGGCAATGCGCCGAGACTCTTCCAAATCCAGGCCCATGGGGATTTCCACCAGCACGTGCTTGCCCATATTCAACGCCATTTCGGTCTGGTCGGCGTGGACCTGGTTGGGGGTAGTGAGGATCACCGCCTCGACGCCGTCCTGAGCGAGGCATTCTTCCAGGTCCAGAGAGTAGTGGGGAATTTTCCACTCGGCGGCAAATTCGGCGGCGTCGGCTTCGATGCCCCCGGCCAGGGTTGCGACTTCTACTGCGGGAATTTGTTGCAGGGCCTGCATGTGGGTAAGACCCTGGGCACCTTCGCCGGCCATACAGATTTTCATGATGTTTTCTCCTGTCTGCTTTTGGGCTAATCGATTTTTCTATTTTAACAATATACGACAAGGAGGACGATGCGGCACCATGAGGTTTGGGATTGCCAAACCTCATGGTGCCGCGGGGTATTGAGCGGGTGGACCTGCTTGCGGCGCAATTTTGCAGGAGTGCGGTTTTCGCCGCCGGCCAAGCCGTGCACGCTGGTGATGGTGGGGGCGCCGGGAGAGCACCTGGCGGGACCCATGCGGTGCCGGGGGCGTTGTCTTTATGTAGACTGGTGGCCGGAAAGCGGCTTGCGGGCCCGTCTGCTGCCAGGGTACACGGGCAAAACTTTCAGTCCACTCTCATGCCGTTTTTGAGAAAGGGTTCGGCAAATCCCTGAATCCCGGTGCCCTCGCGATTCATGATCGGCGCGGCTGCGTACTGGGCTAGGTATACGCGGCGCATGCCATTCGAGGTGTTGGCGCCGCTGCGGTGGAAGTTGAGGCTGGAAAAAACTGCGATGCTGCCGGCCGGGGCCAGTACCGGAATGCCGGGATCATCGCCAAAATAACCGACTTTGTCGTTGGTAGTTTCGTCGACGGTGTGCTCCTGGCGCTCGCGCGTGCCGGCGCGGGAAAAGGGCAGGATATAGGCGGTGCCATTTTCTTCGCTCATATCATCCAGGGCGCACCAACAGCTCATGTAGGGGCGGTGGTCGTAGCCCAGATAACCCGAGTCCTGGTGCCAGGAGAAATGCAGGCCGATCTCGGCGCCTTTGACCACGTATTGCTCCCAGAACAGATAGGCATCCGGGCCCAGGGTGGCGCGGCAGATTGCAGCGGTCAGCTCGCTGAAGATGAACGCGCGCATGCGCGGGCGCTCCCGATGGCGATTGGAGATGAAGTAGCGGCTGTTGCGGTGGGTGATGCCGAGGACCTCTTTGCCCTCCTGGTCCATCTCGGCGTTTTTGCGGTCGATAAAATACTGGCACTCCGCGCGCAGAATTTGCAGATGTTCTGCGGGGATAGCTGCTTCGAGGATGAAATACCCCTCTTCCTGGTATTGCCGTTTTTGCTGCTCCGAGATGGTTGGCGTGGCGGTTTCCATGAGGCAATCCTCGCTGGTTTCGAAAGGGTCGGTGCCGGCGAAAAAAATAACCCGATGCGTGGCGGGCGGCAAGGGGGATATCGGCTTGTTTGGATGGGTGTGCGGAGGAGGTTTTAATGGCGCAGAAGATCTTCGCCGCGCCGCAAAACTCCCGGGACCCATGTGGCCCCGGGAGTTTTGCGAGGGGTGCTAAAAGGGGTGTGGTTCCTCGCTGCCGGGTCGGCGGAGCCCTAGTGATGGGGTTCGCGCGGATGGGGTTCGCGGTGGCGCTTCAGGTTCATTTTTTTGAAGCGCTCGCGCTGTTCGGGACCGAGGGTTTGCTGGATTTCCAGGTGCTGATCCACCTGCAGTATTTTCATTTGTGCCCGCAGGGCGGCGATCTCTTTTATCTGGTCGTGGATTTTTTTGCGGTCCGGTTTTTCCTGGTCCATGAGGGCCTCCAGATCTAAGCGGGCGATGCGGATATCTGCTTTTTTCCGGGCCTTCTTTTTGGCTGTTTCGCGGTGGATGGCCTTGACTTTATCTCGTTGCTCGGTGCTCAGTTCGAGGGCTTCGAAGAGTTGCGGACCATGGGGCCTCGGGGGCCCATGGCGCATGGGGCGGTCGTGTCGTTCGGGCCGCGGCTGGGTCTGGGCGGTCACGACCGCCAGGCAGATTGCACCGAGCAGGAGCAGGGGTACGAGATGAGTTTTTTTCACTATGGCCTCCTTGTGAGTATGGGATTCGCCGTTCCATTAACTTAGACAAAGCGAGACCGCATTTGTTTAATGGCTTCTATTGCAAGGGGCGCGCTAAGGTCGGGGAAAGGTCCGGTCCGGGCGCCATTTACCTCATTCGGTCCGGCGGCGGAGTTTGCAACTGGGGCGTGCGGATTGCAGAAAGTCGACTTGCCAGGCAGCGCCCTTTAAGCGTCATTATTTAGCTCTCGTTCTAAAGTCTTAACTTTTTGGCGGCAAAGTGCGATGCGGCCGAAAGAGAGTGGATATGGAAATTGAAGCAGCTATCCAGGATGGTATGGACCACGTACACATGCTGGTGGATACCATCGGCAAGCGGCCCACCGGTTTTGCCGGCGAGCGTCGGGCAGCGCAGTACCTGTGTGAACAATTGCAGCGCTGGGGTCTGGTAGATGTCGGCACCGAACCCTTTGCGGCGCGCAGCTGGGATTTTGAGGTTTGTCGCCTGGAAAGCGGCACTATGGAACCCATAGAGGGGTTGCCGGTGGAGTTCAGTGCCTCGACTCCGCCGGGGGGTCTGGAGGCGGAGTTGCTGGTGTACGAAAGTCCGGACCACGTCCGGAGTGGAGAAATGGCCGGGAAAATTGTCCTGGTGTACGGTGGCATGCCCGCCGACGAGGTCCTGCTGGAGGGCAAGCCGGCCGGTTTTATCCAGGTGACCGACAACCGCCGGGCGCACCAGTTCATCTATGGGCCCAAGCGTCCGCTGGCGGGCAAACTGCCAATGTTGACACTGGGACACGACGACGGCGTCGAGTTGCTCAAGCGTGGGGTGGAGCGTCTGAGCTTGCACATCCAGACCACCATCCAGGACGTCGAGGGACTCAACGTGGTCGCTACTCTGCCCGCTGCTGGAGAGCACCGCATCAACATCAGCAGCCACTACGATTCCGTCCCTGCCAGTGGTGCCGCGGCCGACAATGCCACGGGCGCTGCCTGTGCCCTGGAGGTGGTCCACGCCCTGTCCCGCAGGCCGCTGCAGGCGACGGTCGATCTGGTGGTGTTCAGTGCCGAGGAAATAGGTCTTTACGGCTCGGCCGCTTACGCCACGGCACACGCCGAACAGTTGGCGCGCACCGCGCTGGGCATCTACTTTGACGGGCAGGGCGATTTTTTGGGCCGACACAATATCCACGTCGCCGGCCAGGGCGGTCTGGTCGATCTGGTGCGCACGCTGGTCGGCGCAATGGACTACCGGGCGCACCTCAATCACGGGTTTGCCGGGGTGGACACAGCATGCTTGAGTGCCCTGGGGGTACCCACTCTGTGGTTCCAGCGGGGGCCGCAGCTCACCTGGCACACGCGCGCCGACGTCAGCGCCGACGTCAGTCCCAGGGCCATGCGCGAATCCATTCACGCCGCCGTGCAGATCGCGCGTCACGTCGCCGCCCATCCGGGTTGCGTGCCGCAAGGATTACCGGACGATCAGTTGCAGCAAGCGCGCGACTACATGGCTGGCGGTGCGCCGGTGTGGTAGCTCCGGCGTTCTCTGGCCGTCGCGCCGATGCGCAGAGGTATAAAAAAACCAGACAGGAGGTAAGCGTGTTTTCAATCGGTCTCGCCATGAAACTCAAACCCGGAGGCTATCCCGGCTACAAAGAAGCCCACGATAAGCTCTGGCCCGAAATCGCCCGCTCCATGAGCGACAACAGCGTCAGTATGTCGATCTATCGCTTCGAAGAACTGCTCTTTCTACACGCCGTGGCCCCGACCGAGGAGGACTGGGAAAAAAGCCGCGCTGCTCCGGATCTGGAGCGCTGGGTAGCATATATGTCCGAGTTCCTTCAGTCCGATGCAGCCGGCGAGGTTTTTTTCGCGGAGTTGCCCGAGGCCTTTAGCTTTGGTCTTTTCAAAGCGTGAGAAAGCAGGCTGAAATTTAGAAAAATAAATTCGAAATTCAATTTATAAAGCCGCTACAACTACGGAACCGGGAGATGGCAGATGGCACCCGGGTTGTTTTTCCGCGGTCAGACTATTAAACCCGAATCGAGGAGCATGAGCTATGGCAACGGCACCGACTGGTCAACTGGTTAACCCTTTTGAGCTGCAGGAGGACGCGGGCTACTTCTGGCTCAAGGGCAATCTGCATTCCCATACTACCAACTCCGATGGCAAACCTTCGCCGCAGCAGCGCCTGGATGGATACGTGGCGCAGGGATACGACTATCTCTGTCTTTCCGATCACTATGATATAACGCGAGTCGAAAGCGTCGAAGCACCCGATGGATTTGTGCTGGTGCAGGGTGCCGAGTTGCATCCGGATAACCCCTTCGGCGGCCAGAGGCACCACTTCGTATGCCTGAACATCCACGAGAACATGGATTCCACCAAGATGCCGCCGCAGCACGTCATCGACAAGGTCAATGGGCAAGGCGGATCCGTCTGGCTGGCCCATCCCCACTGGAGCTCGATAAATATCATGCGCGATGTCCTGCCCTTGCACGGGCTGGCCGGCATCGAGGTGCACAACACCATCTGCCGCACGTACGGTCGTGGCGAATCATCCGTCCACTGGGATGACTGGATGGAGCTGGAGAATAAGCTCTATCCGTGTCTGGCCAACGACGATGCGCATGCCTTCGATTCCGAAAGCAAAGATACGTACCAGAGCTGGACCATGGTCTGCGTCAAAGAACGCAGTGCTGCAGCGGTGTGCGAGGCGCTAAAAAGCGGTGCCAGCTACGGCAGCACCGGACCTCAGATACACGATATCCAGTTGCGTCGGGTGGACCGGCCCGGAGATGAAAGTCCGCTGGTCGAAGCCACGGTGCGCTGCTCCGAGGCGCAGCGGATTGCAGCAGTGCACGATCAGGTTGGCGTCGAGTACAGAGAGCCGGGAAAAACCTTTGAGAGCGCTACCTTCACCCTGCGGGCCAACGCCCGCTGGGCCCGTTTCGAGGTGGTGGGGCCGGATGGCGCCAAGGCGTGGTCCAACCCCTTTGACCTGACTGGCATTGAGCGCGACGCCTGAGCGGTCACACTTTTTCCAGGGGATGGCGCCGGTCTGCCAGCGGTAGGGGCAGGCGTCTGCCGGCGGCAAAGTGGGAGGCGTAGACCCCCTGGATCATTTCGGTGGCCAGATGGGCGTCCCGACCGCTGGCGCTGGGCGCGCCCTTGGCTTCGATGGCGCCGAGCAGTTCTCTGATCAGCACCTCGTTGCCGCGGTGCAGCCAGTCCCGCAGTGGGCGGGGTTGGCCCGCGGCAGTGAAATGCCAGTCGTCGACCCACACCTTCTCCCATTTGAAGTCGGTTTTTTCGGGTAGCACCACGGGGGCGGGGTAGCGATACACATCACCGAAAGTACGGACGTAGAGGATGGCTTCTTCGCACTCTACCAGCAGGCCGTAGAGCGAGCGCTCTGGCCTATCCAGGTGGGCGGTCGAGTCGAAGAAACCGCGGACCCCCTCAGCAAAGCCGAATGCAGCGCTCAGCGAATCGCCGACGATGGGGCCTACTGCTGTCGTGCCCTGCGGCTGATCTTCCCGGGAAGCATCGCGCCCTGCTACCCCGATGTGGCCACTGACCCATTGGGGGGGACCTGCAAAGGCAATCATGAGATCGAAGAGATGGGTACCGTGGACGATCAGTTCTTCGCCGCCGCCGCGGTGGTCGTCTTTGGGACGGGCGCGCAGGCTCAGGAGTTTTCCGTAGGTGCCGCGCTGGACATCCTCCAGGGTCCGGCGCACCGGCGGCATGGCGCGGAGCTGGTGCGCCACGGCGATTTGAATGCCCGCGTTGCTGCAGGCATCCATCATGGCGTCGGCGTCTTCGAGGTGGCCGGCAAAGGGTTTCTCGCAGTAGATGTGGCA
>CAXFTV010000570.1:0-4057 GCA_964005845.1 uncultured bacterium | reverse complement strand
TCACACCCTTCGAACGCATCCGGAAGGGCAGCTGGTGGGTGACGCCGGGAGCGATCGAGGGGAGTGCCTCCTCGGTGGCTTCCAGGACGGCGTTGCCTGCCACTGAGCCGCGCACATCCTCAAGTGGTCGGGCCGTCAGGTTGGTGACGTTGATGCTGCCGAGCACGTCCAGGCGCTCGCCGATGGGCAGATCGGGCAGGAACAGGTACTGCTCTTCGCCGATGTGCCCGGCCGGGGTCACATCGGTATCGTTGACGAAAAGTTTGGTCGCGGATTCGAGAATGGCCAGGGAAAATCCCCAGGCGCAGCAACGGCGCCCCCCCTTGACGAGGATGCGGTTGGTCCCCCTGGCGAATTCGACCGGGAAAATTTCCTGAAAGGGCTTGTAGTAGCGGCTGGCCAGGCTCAGGTGGACCAACTCGCCGTTGAGCCAGATCGCCATCTGGTCCTCGCCGCCCATGGCCAGGAATCCCCGCCCCGCCTGGGCCCTCTCGATTTCGGTGTAAGCGTAACCTACCTTGAGCGAGGTAATGAGATGAGCTCATTGCTCAAGATGGAGTTAAGAGTCCAGGGTTGGAATAGTCCTGCGGGAGTAAAAAAAGACCGTCATCTAGACTAAAACCTATGGCATTGATCTGCCGGGGAATTTATTGTTTTTCGACCCCATCGGGCGTGGGTATTATTCTGGAAAAGTCGTGGTCTCGGCTGGGTTATTTCGCATATTTCCAAGCCTTCGGTGGGAGTGCTGCCAATGTTGGATGAGAGCGCTTTTCTCCGGAGTTGCCCCCGCTTATGCGACGCGATTGATCAACGCGGGGGGCTGCCCCCGGCCGGGTTGAATTTGTCCAGTAGCTGATTCATCAGCTGATCGGTTTCCTGCTGCGTTTGCCGGCGCATTTGCTGTTGTTGCAGACTGCGGCGATAGCGCTCGTATTCGGCATCTCCCCGGGCCTTGTCGCCCGTCTTTATGAAAAGGTGAGCCAGGGCCCGGCGCGCTACCCGATCTTCCTCGTCGAGGGCGAGAATGGCCTGGAAATGTTTGATCGCCGCTTTGTAGCGGCCCCGATTGGCCTCCAGCGTACCAAGGGTGTGGAGCGCTGGTTTCCAGTGGGGGTTGAGCGCCAGCGCCTTTCTCAGATGGGGTTCGGCTTCGCCCTCTTTGCCCCGACTGGCCAGCAACTTGCCCAGGTCGGCCAGACTTTCGACGTGGTCGGGTTGTTTTTCGAGCAGTAACCGGTATTCGGCAGCCGCTTCTTCGTCTCTGTCATACTGCTGGTAGAGCTGGGCCAGTTGGTAATGCACCAGCAGTGAGTCCGGACGTAGTTCCAGGGTTTTCCGGTAGGCGGCCTCAGCTTCCTGGGGGGATCCAATCATTGCATGGGTATAGCCCAGGCGACCGTGTAGTGCCGCCCAGTCGGGGTGCCGCTGCAGCATCTCCTGATAGAGTGCAATTGAGCGTGAAAACTTGGCCTTTAACAACATAAAATCCGCCAGCTTAAGGCGGATATCATCTCGGTCGGGGTAGTGTGAAAGAAGTTTTTCCCATATTGCCATAGCTTCTTCCTGACGCCCCATTTGACCGGACAGGGAGGCCAGTCCATCCAGGCCCCCCTCGTGGTCAGGTTCCAGTTCCACCGCCTTCCGGTAGGATCGTAGTGCATTCGTCTTCATTCCTTTGTTGGCAAATGCAACGCCCAAAAGATAGTGCTCCGAGGCATCGCCGCTGGTATTCATCGCACTGATCCCCGCATTGGTCGCCAGTAGCAGGGCCAGGGCTATACCGCCCTGTAGTGCCAGTTTGCGGCCCCGTACCCGCGCCAGCCCCAGGGCACCGTGCGCGGCAAAAATCAGCAGCAGGGGCACTATGGGCAGACGGTGGCGTCCGGTGACGAAAAATAGGACCACGGAGGCGGTGTAGGTAGCGGTGAAGAGCAGGGCGAGGGAACCGGCCGGTGTCCTGCGCTCCGGACTGAGCAGAAAGCGACCCAGCCCCAGGAGTGAGAGCGCCGAAACTATTCCAAAGGGGAAAGCCAACCCGTATTTCCACAGCAAGATCTGCAGCAGCGGGGAGTAGTTGCGGGCAAAGTAAAGATCCAGGTTGCGGCGGATCTCTTCACCGTGCCAGAATAGGAGAAACTTGCGCAACAGCAGCTTGCCATAAGCCGCCGGTTCGGTGCGGATGAAATCCCAGGACTTGCCGAGCAGATAGCGCGCCCCGGCGCCGTAGCCGGTTATCGCGGCCTCGCGTTCGGGCAAATTGACCAGATCCAGCCACTGCCGCCCCGGCCTTATCGCCATGGTCGCGTCGTAGTCGGCGTTGTTGCCGATATAAAAATTGACCCCGTAATTGTATGAAATCAGGACCCACTCTCCGCCCACCAGGCGATTGCGCAGGGTCACGGGGCCCACTACCAGGCCAATGCCCAGAAGAAATGCGGCTATTTGCAGCAGGCGTGCGCGGTTAAGATAGGGCAGCAAACGCGGGCCTCTCGCACCCGCTGCTGGAACAAAGCGGCAGGCCCATAGTGCGGCAACTGGAACTAAGAGCAGTACATTAGCAACGACCAGCGCGGTTGTTCCCAGGGCCAGACCGGCTACCAGCCAGCGCTTCCAACCTTCGACTCGGGTGGCCCAGAGCAGGGCCAGGAGGACGATTAGATTGCCGCTTGCCCCCCAGACGGCCGGCAGCAATTCTCCTTGAAAATATATGAGGGGGCCATAGAGGGTGGCAGCCAGCGCCGCCGCCCAGCCGACCTGAGCGGAGAAAATCCGGCGGCCGAGGAAAAAGATCAAGACGCAGGTAGCTGCTCCAGCGCTGGCCTGGAGCAGCCGCGGGATATAGTAATTTTCGCCTAGCAGATAAAAGAGGGCGCCCAGCAGATAAGGGTAGAAGGGCGGTTGCCAGAAGGGCATGGGATAGCCCTGCCAGCCACCGCTGGCCAGATTTCGCGCCAGCTCTACATACCCCCTTGCATCGACGACAGGCATTTCGAAGAAGGGGTTTTTTTCGGCCTGGTAAAGGTAGACCAGACGCATGGCCAGCGCCGCTAATGCAAGCAGCGCGAGACCTAGCGAGTCTCTTGAAAACCTCATATCAAACAGGCGGAACAGCTACTCACCCAGACCTGCGTAGATTGTTACAAATCCCTGTGACAAAGTCTCTCTATCCTGTCCCTTGAAGTCACGGGTATCCAGTTTCATGCCGACCTGAGCGGTAATTGAATACCCGAGATAGGCACTGACGTTGGTGACCTGTAAGGCGATGGCCCAGCCGGTAGAGTCTTTGCTATCGTTGAGCATATCGTTGACCACAGAGTACTCAACTCCGGTTTCCAACGAGGTTTTGGGCAGTACGCGACTGCCCAAAAGGAGTCCGAAGATTTCGCTAAGTACCCGGTCTTTGCCCTGGGTGAAGAGGCCAATGGTCTGGTGCCGGAATTCGCTCTTCCAACGGGGTTCAAGCCACATATTGCCGAGTGGCTGGCGGTAGCTGGCCTTATTGACGATTCCAAAGAAATAATCGCTGTCCCTGAGGGCGTCTTTGTCGCGCTGATTGAAATATTCCCAGTTTAAATAGTTGGAAAGACGCAGCATTTTGTAGTTAAAATCGTGGCCGATCCAGGTCGTATTGATCCAGGTGTCCTGGGCCAGCAGGGGATCGACCAATTTCTTTAGCTCGCCATCTCTCGTCGTATTTTCCGGGCTCCACTGCAACAGGTCATTGGGGATATTGTCCTTGGCCGACTTGACCATTTCCATAAAGCGGAAGCGACCCCAGGTGGGCGTGTCTTTATCCAAGGTGAAAAGGGTATAATAGGTGTGGTTCCGCTGTTTGGAGGAAATCAAACTCTCGCGCATATGCCCTATAGTCAGGCGGGCTTCGGGCGAAAAGTGATAGCCCGTATAGACATTGAAGCCGCGGTGATCCTTGGGATAGGGATAGTCGGGACGCTCATCGTTTTCAAAGCGATCAACCCAAATATTGTTGTTCATGTCCACCCCAAAAAGGAAGTCGGGGCGCTCGACGTTGTGCCGCAGGAAAGCCTCGTCGTAATCG
>CAXFTV010000569.1:0-3159 GCA_964005845.1 uncultured bacterium | reverse complement strand
TAAAAACCGGTGAGGTCAAAGGAGGCCGAGCGCGTGAACTGGTGGTCGAAGCCGATCTCGTACTGGGTGGTGCGCACCGGTTCGACGTCGAAGGCGGTGGGCACGGGGATGAAGCTGCCCCCGGCCAGCTCCAGCGCAAGAGCCGCGCCGCCGGTGTACATATCGCCCAGCCGCGGCATCTGGGAAAAACGGCCGTACTGTCCGTGGAATACCGTGCGGTCGGAAATCTGAAAGGAAAGCCCCAGGCGCGGGCTGAAGCGGTGGAATTTGCGCGTCGGGCGCATAGAGTCCAGATCGATGGTAGTGCGGGCCGCCAGGCGCACCGGCGCGGCCGCATCCACAAAGCGGAAACTGTCGACGTCGAAGTAGTCCCAGCGCAGACCGGCGATGATCACCAGGTCCTGGTATTCGATCTTGTCCTGGATATAGGCGTTGCCCAGGATCGGGTGGCGCGGCGCTTCCAGGCCCTGGCCCTGCCGGCGGCGGCCGAATTCGTCAAAGCCGTAAAAGTTGGCCTGGCTATTCTGCCGCATCAGGTTTTTCAAGTCGTCGAGATTGCCCTTGCCGGCCGGGGCCTCTGCCGCTATCTCGAGCAGGGCGTCCAGGATTTTGTCGACGCCGATTTCGCCATCGTAGTAGCGCTGGTAGGCCGCGTCCAGATCGGGGTAGGTGCTGTGGATGGCCGTGCGCAGGGAGTTGGCCAAGACGAAAAAGCGCCGCGCGGTCCAGCGCTGGGCCGCAAAACCCATTTTGAACTGGTGCTCTCCGTGCTGTTTGGCGAAGCTACCGCTCAGGCCGATGTAGCGGTCCTCTTCCCGGGAGTAGAAGGTGGCGCGTTCGCTGCCGTTGGCAAAGGAGGTGGGGGTGCCGGGGCGGGCCAGGGGAAAGCCGTTCAGATCATAGGCCCGGGGCGGCGTGCCCAGGGCCGGGTAGGGGGTGAACTCGCCGTTGGCCCGGGCCACGGCGACGCTGTCGTTGTAGACCATGAAATGCTCTTCGAAGATGGGATCGAAGAAGGCGCGCTGCTGGCGATAGAGGCTGAGGCCGACTTCGCAGTACATGGAAGGGTCGAGGAGGTGGGTGGCGCGCGCGTGCAGCAGTCCGGAGGAGCGCTGCGCCTGCGGCAGGCGGCCGCGGTTGAGCATATTGCGCACCGGCGCCGGGTTGAGTTCCAGGTCGTCGATCGAATAGAGGCCGGTGAGGCGCACCTTCAGGGGGGTGTAGTCGAAGAGCAGGGTAGTGTTGAGATCCACCGCATCGCGGCCGGTGTGGTCGATATTGCCCGGTCGCATGTGCAGCAGGGGGATGGCATCCGGGGCGTCCGGAGCGCGCCAGTGGATGCGGCCGCCCCGGTGGCCCGAATCGACCAGATCGGCGAATTTGAAACCCTCCCAGAACACGGCGCGGGAAGCGCGGAAGCGGCGCTGCAGCGCCGCAAAGGCACGGACCTTGCCGCTGCCGAGCAGGGGGCCGCCCAGGCTCAGGACCTGGTTGCCGCGGCCGTAGGAATAGGTCCCCAGCCGCTTTCGGTATTTGGTGGTGAAGCGGTCGCTTTCGAGACTGAGGCCGACGTGCCACTGACTGCCGCCGGTGCGCAGCTGCTGCAGGATGATACCGCCGTTGGCGCCGCCGTATTCGGCATTGTAGCCGCCGGCCTGGATCTGGACTTCCTGGACGGCCTCGTCGATCAGGGTCACGGCGCTGGCGCCGGTGATTGGATTGCGCACATCGGCGCCTTCGACGAAATAGCCGATCTCGTCGCTGCGCGAGCCGCGGATGTGAAAGCGGCCCTCGGCTTCCACCACCCCGGCCTGCAGGGCAAAGACATTGCGCACGCCGCGCACGGGCAGGACCGCCAGATCTTCCGCGGTGACGATGCGCACCGCATTGGTGGCATTTTTGTCGATGATGGGGCGCTCGGCCCGGACCACCACTTCGCGCACCTGGATATGCGCCGGTTCCGGCCGCAGCTCCACCCGGGTGGTCAGGTCGGCCGAAACCCGCACCATCTCCAGGGTGTAGGGGCCGTAGCCGATGTAGGTGGCCCTGACGCTGTAGCTGCCGGGCGGAACATTGAGGATATAGAAGCGTCCCTTGCTATCAGTAGTGGCGCCCAGACCGCTGCCGAGCAGCACCACGTTGGCGCCGGGCAGAGGGGCGCCGCTACCGCCGTCCTGCACCACGCCGGCAATTTTGCCGGTGGCGGCCAGGACCGCTTCCGGCCCCGGGAGCAGGGCGGCGACAAGGGCCAGCAGGATGATTTGGGGAAAGGGCAAAGCCGGCCTGGCCCCGTTGACATGGGATGGGGGCATGGCTACTTTGGTGGTCTTTAACGCGGTGTTGCGTGCAGGGGGTTTTTGAATGCGCAAGGGGATTCTTTTTTTTGCTCTACTGTGTTTTTTGTCGGCCTGCGGCGACGACGGCAGTCCCACCGGCCCGGCGGCGCTGAGTACGGCACGGGTGCTGGCGATCGCGGCGCCGGATACGCTCTATTCGGGCAGCCGACCGCTTCAATTCACCGCCACCGTGGAGGATAGCATTAACGGGATAGAGAACGTGGCGGCGGTGGTCGTGCGCCTGACGCGGTCGGATTCGGTGTGGTTCAGCGCCGATCTGGAACTACAAAATACCACGGCGGCCGGTGGGGGTCAATTCGGCGCGGTTTTCGATTCCACCTTTGCGGCCGGCCGGCTGGGGGACTACAGCCTCGAATTCTCGGCGGTGGATCGCGCCGGCAACAATTCGAATGTGCTGGCGAAAAACATATACCTGGAGAACGAGCCGCCGCTTCTCTTCTTTCCCGTGGTTGCCGATTCGGTCCAGGCCGGCTCGCTGGATTTTCGGGTGCAGGTCTCGGGGCGCGATCCGCAGGGCCCCGACGATATCGCCGGCGTCTTTTTTCAAAATCGCAAACCGGACGGCACCTTTGGCGGCCAGGACCAATATTACCCGCTCTTTGATGTCGGCCAGGGCCTGGCCGGCGATGCGGTAGGGGGCGATGGCATCTATTCGTGGGACTGCCTCGAGTTCAAGGATCCATTCGGGCAGATTATCTGTCCTCCGGCGGACGCCATCCTGGGGACCTATACCCTTGTCTTCAGGGCGCGCGACCGGGCCGGAAACCAATCCGCTACGATCACTCGGGACTACGAACTAGTC
>CAXFTV010000568.1:0-2478 GCA_964005845.1 uncultured bacterium | reverse complement strand
CAGCAAATCCTGGTCCTTGGGATTGGAGCCGGCCGGCAGTCCATCGAGCCATTCCTCAAGGCGCTTGTGAAAGCCGGGCACGCAGACAAAGGCGCCCTGTTCCGCGGGCGTATCGGTCAGATAGAGGACGCCCTGGACGCCAAAGGAAATGGGCCGGTGGTCCAGATTCATATCCCAGTGCAGGTTGTTTTCCGGCGCCTCGGGATTGCGGCTGGGCGGATTGATGCTGGCGCGGTCGTGGCTGACCCACAGCCTGCTCTCGTCCCATATCTGGCAAAATGCCTCGTAAACCCGCGGCGCCGTGCGATTGTCCCACTGGCTCTGGTGATGGTAGATTTCCACCATGATGCCGCGCGGTGGATCGGGGTACCAGCTCTCGGGGTCATCCGGATCCATAGCGGCGAAATCCCACACCGCGCGGGCGGTGCGCGCGGCCTGCTCGGGGGAGATTACCTGAGGGGCAATGACGTAACCATTTGTGGCAAAGAAATCCAGATCCTGCTGACTGAGAGTGGACATGCGTGTAGATCCTGTCGTTTGTGAAGGATGCTCCGCGCCGTGCGGACGCTATTTTGCGAACCTTATGTATTATCAGCTTTCGCCGTGATTTCATCAAGCCTTTTTGTGCGCCCACCGCACCAGTGGGAATTCTGCAGCCGTTTCTAGCCGCGCCTGGATATTTTTTCTGCAAACTCTGCCGGGCTGCAAAACCTGCTAATTCCGCACCGCATTCTCCGGTTCTTCGCCAGCATAAAACGCCCCTTCCCGCGCCTCGGTTACACTGCCCAAACCCAATGCATATACGTCTTGAAAAATAGGTTGATAACAGGGCATAATAACAGTGCGGCAAAAGAGGTTCCCGCACTGTTATTTGCCTCCTGAACGGACCCGCCTCTTCTTGTCGGCAGAACGGGCAGTATCTATATTTAAAAGCAATCGTGGCCGCCCCATCTGGATGCTTTCCCGTCAATCAAAGATCATCCGTTCCGCTATGCCCAACACCCCCCTGCAGTACATGCTATTCCTGCTCCTGCTGGCCAGCGCCGGCTGCCGGGATTCACCCGCGCCCAGCCCGCAGATCGATAAGAGCGCAAGCAGCGGCGATCGCCTGATGAGCCAAGGGCGCTATGGAGAGGCCCTGCAAGCCTACCGGCGGGCTGCGAAGCGGCGGCCGGAGGCGGCCGAAATCCAGAGAAAACTGGCCGCTGCCTACGCTAAAAATGAGCACCTGGCCCAGGCAGTCACCGCCTATGAAAAAGCTATCGACCTGGACCCCGACCACGCCAAGGCCCGCACCGAACTGGCCATCCTGTTCACCCGACTCGACCGCTACGAAGAGGCCTTTGCCATGCTCGAAGAAACTATAGAGCTCAGACCGGACTATGCATGGACCCACCTGGTGCTGGGCTTGCTGCATTTCCGCGAAGGCCGCTACGGGCAAGCCCGCGGCGCCTACCAGGGTGCCATCGCCGCCAAGGCCGACTACGGGGAAGCATGGTTCAACCTGGGTGAAGTCCATCTCAAACAGAACGATTTCGCCGCTGCCGAAGAGGCCTACCAGCGCGCCATCGCCGCCGATGCTAAAGCGGCAAAATTTCGCAACGGACTGGGCCGCGTCCACTACCGGCGCCGCGATTACGCGGCTGCCGCAGTCGAATTCGCCCGGGTCACCCAGCTCGATTCGCTCTTCGCGCGGGGTCATTTCAATCTTGGCAATGCCCTGTTGCGCAGCGGCGAAAAGGAGGCGGGGCAGCGCCAGCTGGCGATCTATAAACGCCTCGAGGAAGAGGAAAACCGGATTGCCGCGCTGCGCAACAAACTGCTGACTCACCCCGATAAGGCCGGAGTGTACCACGACCTGGCTGCCATCTACGGCCAGCGCGGCCAGTACGAAAAGGCCATCATTCGCTACCGCCAGGCAATCGCCCGGGATTCTTCCTTCGCCCCCGCGCATCACAATCTCGCCAATATATATCTGCGGCGGGGACGGCTGGCGGAGGCCGTGAAGATTTTTCACCGGGCCCTGCGGGCGGATTCCACCTATGCACTCTCGCATCTGGCCCTGGGCAACGCCCATATGCTGCGCCGGGAATACGACCTGGCCATCGAGCGATTTCAGCGCGGCCTGCGCTTCGCACCGGACAATGCCAGACTCCGCCGCAACCTCGCCGCCGCGCGGCAAATCAAATCATCTGCAGGGGAGCGGCAGTGATCCGTTTTCGCACCTGGACCCGCGGCAAGGACACATTGTGGATATTGTGCGCCGCTCTCTTCGGCATGGGCAGCAGCGCGTCCGCCGAACTGCCGGAATTCGTCGAGGTGACCCGAGAAGCGGGCATAGACTTCCGCTACACAAACGGCGCCAGCGGCAACAAGTACATGGTAGAGGCCGTCGGTTCGGGCGCCGCCTTTTTCGATGGCGATGGCGATGGCTGGCTCGACCTCTACATCGTCAACGGAGCGGCGCTGCCCGGTTAT
>CAXFTV010000567.1:0-2713 GCA_964005845.1 uncultured bacterium | reverse complement strand
TGGACACCAGGCCGGCGGCGAAGAGGATACCCCGCGCGCGACATTCCCCTACCATGCGGTCGGCGTCCTCGAGGCTGGCGGTGAGCGGTTTTTCGCAGGAAATGAGCTTGACGCCGGCCCGTGCCGCGGCAAGGACGGCGGCGGCGTTGGCGCGCACCGGGAGCACCGGCGCGGCGATGTCGATTTCCTCCTTTTCGAACATCTCCTCGTAGCTGCTGTATCCCCGGGCGTCGAAGCGCTGGCGAAACAAGGCGAGATTTTCTGCGTCGGTGTCGGCACCAGCTACCACCTCGCAGCGCGGGTTGAGGGCATAAGCACGGGCGTGATGGCTGCCCTGGCGCCCCACGCCGATGACGCCGACGCGATATTTTCTTGGCGTTGCCATTTTCGTCTCCTGTGTTCTAGCTGGGATGGACTGCTCACGGTGCGCTCGGCGCGACGCGCTCTAGCTCCAGGCCTTCGGGGCGCACAAAGTCCTTGTATTGGGTCCTTATTTCCACACCATTTACACTGCGCATGAAAGCGGCGCTTGCCTCCAGCTTCAGCGTCTCGACTTCGAGCACATTCTCGCCCCGCACGAGCAGATCCGCGGGGAGCGCATAGCGCAGCCAGTAGCCGCCGAAACTCTCGGGTGCATCGACTGGCGAGCGCATGCGGGCCAGGATGCGCGTCGCCCGTTCGTCGGTGATAGTAGCCTCCCGCAGCGGCAGCACCTGCCCGTTGAAGCGAATTTCGATCTCGTCTTCGATGCAGAAATTCGCCAGGCGGACGACGAGCAGCGGCGGGCGGATTTCGCCATCTTGCCGTGCGGCGTCCAGGTCGTCGGCGACGACGATGGGAATTTTTGCTGTCCGTCCCTCTCGCAGCGGCGCCGGCAGGATGCGTGCGGGCGTCGTCGTGGCGCCGCTTTCGCCTTCGCGCGGCTGCAGTAAATAGCGCTTGTCGTGGCGCTCAACTATTTCGGGATAGGCCACCTCGCGCAGGATCTGGTACTCGCGCTGGGCAAAGGGCCAGGGTAGATAGCCCAGATACATGCCGGCAAACCCCTGCCATTCCAGCGTCTGAGCGAGGGCCCGGAACATCTCGATATGGGGGAAGATAGTGCGTTCGTCGTAGACTATATGGGGCGGGCGGATGTAGGCTGCTGCCGCCGCCGCCTGGGCGGCCTCGGCCAGCCAGGCTCCTTCCAGCGGTGCGGTTTCGAAGAGGCTGTCGGAAATCTGTCCGACCACATAGTCGAGCTGCCCGGCGGCCAGCCAGGTCTCCAGGTCCAGGCCGCAGGCCAGGTTTTCCTCCCGCCGGTGGTAGACGCGTGCCAGCAGCGGGATGCGGCGGTTTTGCCGGGCGCCAACCTCGTCGGCCAGGGTGCGCACGGCGGCGATGAAATCGTTCATCACGGCAATGCCTCGTTGCACTTCATTCCGTTTGAAGTATCGCGGTCTGAACATGAAATCCAGCTCCATGCCCTCTGCCTCGTAGTCTTCCAGCATTTCGCGGATCATGGCCAGCTTGTCCCGGCGCACCAACTCGTTGGCGTAGTCGTAACACCAGGGCTCTGCTTCGCCCTCGCCCAGGCATACAGCGGCGCCGTGTTTCCACTTCAGCCAGCCGCAGCGCTGGCTCTGGTAGAGATTGGCGCTTTGCATCTTCAGGCTGGGGAAGACCGGCAGCCCCATATGGCGCCCCCGCTTGAGCACTTCGCGCACCTGGTCCGTGCCCATTTCCCGGGCGTCTTTGACCATGCGCATAATGCGCCAGTCGATAAAACTTTCCCAGACTTCCTGTTTTTCCCCCACTGTGCGGCCCACTTTGCTGTCGTGGAAGTAGACGTCGCCATATCCCAGTCCCAGGACCAGGAGTTCCACTCCAGTGCCCACGACCTCGTCTACCGGCCAGTGCATTTTGTGTTTATTGAGCGGGGGGTCGATGCGTTTGGCGTGGAAGTGATGGGCGTCGTTGTAATAGATCAGACGCGGTTTTTTCACGGTATTGGCCTCCTGGTGGAGTTTCCCGAGGAAAACTCACTGCATTTCGACGGGCCAGTAGCCATCCGGATCCTCATTCCATGGCTGGCCGCACATACGGGCGATCAAACGCCATTCAGCCGCTCCCATAGTTCTGGTCGAATGGTACACAAAGTGCTTCAGACCCGCTCGTTCCGAGGCGTGCAGAATACCTTGTAGATCCCGCGCTGTCATCGGATCGCCCCGGTGGGGACTGCGGCCGGTGGAAACCCAGCAGACCACCTTGTCGGCGTTCCCTATCGCATCCAGGGCCCGGCGGGTCTCGCCGTATACCACTTCTGCAAAAAATTCTTCGGGGAAGCCCATTTCCATGTCTTCGATCGAATGTACCCTCGGTAGCTCGATGCCGAGCAGGGATTTGACCACGGCAAAGGCATCCTCTTCTCGCAGCGCAGGGTTCCACTTAAGGAGGGTGAGCAGCCAGCGCCGGATGGTTCCGTAGAGGCCGTCGAAACCGCGATGCCAGAAGTAGTGCTTGGGAAAGATATAGTCGAAAAAGTTGCCCATTTGCTGGTAGTTTTGCCCCGTGATAGAGGAAAACGTGGCGGTGCGTGGAATACCTCCCAGTTCCACCTTGCGGTCCAATTGGTCGACCTGGCTCCTCAGGGCGGCCATCCAGCCGTGGGAAATTTCCTGGCGTTTGCGCAGCCAGTAGAGGGTGTCCTCATCGATGTCGAAGAGGAGCAAAC
>CAXFTV010000566.1:0-8317 GCA_964005845.1 uncultured bacterium | reverse complement strand
TGCCTTTCAGTCATCCCAGAATTGCCGCCAGTCGACCGTGGAGCCTGGCCGGCATGCGCGCCGCCGTGCGCGTCGACGGCAGCATCAACTATCCCTACGATGTCGACGGCGGCTGGCTCATCGAGCTGGCGATTCCCTGGGCCTCGCTGGCCCCCACGGATCGCTCGGGAGTTCCCCTCAACCGCGGCGGGCGCACACTGCGGGTCAATTTCAGCCGCGTCCAACATCCGTGGCCGCGCGATGTCTGGCCGATCGTGGACTGGACCGATCGGGGCGGTCCGTGCTGGGATTGGACCTGGTCCCCGGTGCTGGTGTACAATATGCATGTCTGCGAAACCTGGGGCCGGTTGGTGCTGTCGGATCGCACCGTTGCCGAAGCGCCGGACCCGGACGCGGGCCGCATCTTCGCCTTTGTGGCGCCGCCTTCGGTGCCGGCGGATTGGCAGCCGGGGGAAATGGTCGCCGTCGACGGCGGCACTTTTGTCATCGGCCCGGATGCCACCGATTCGCGGGAGTCACCGCAGGGCACGGTGGAAATCGCGGCTTTCCGCATCGACCGCTACCCGGTCACCATTGGCGAATACGTCGAGTTTCTCAACGCCGGCGGCGCCGCTGGCCACTATCACGAAGATATGGCCGATCCGGATCTGGCCGGCATCGTCAGGACTGCTGACGCTACTTTTGCGGCCGTTCCCGGCAAGGAGCGCCACCCGGTCGTCTTCGTGGATCAGGAGAGCGCGCGGACCTACGCGCGGTGGGCCGGCAAGCGCCTGCCCACCGAGTTCGAGTGGGAAACCGCCGCCCGCGGCGTCGCGGCGCGCACCTATCCCTGGGGTGAGGAAGAGCCCGACGACCAGCGGACAAACTTCGATTTTCGCGTCGGCCATACCACTCCGGTGGGCTCGTACCCGCAGGGGGGTACGCCCGCGGGGATCCACGACCTGGTCGGCAATGTGTGGGAACTGGTCGAGGGCAGCTGGGCGGCCTATCCGTGGAGCGGAGTCACCCGGGAGCCCCCAGCCAGGGGTCCCCTCATGCGCGGCGGTTCCTGGGTGACTCCGCAGAGCAACCTGGCGAGCACCTATCGCGGTGCCTGGAAGGGCAATAGTGCCATGGTCGGCTTCCGCTGCGCCCGCGATGGGGCGCGCTAGAAGTCGTCATAAAATTTGCTCTGCAGCCGCGCGCAGCCCAGATTGGAGTTGTGAGACGGCTTCTAACTGCGAATTTTTCCGACCGGGAGGCCGGGCGCTGCACGGCATGGCGAAAACAGCGGCCCGGCGATGATAACCCGGGCAATGTCCATGCCATTCTGTGCATGAAAATACGGGGTGATTTTACCTATGACTGCTACTATCGTTTCCCCTCCGGAAACCTCCATTTCGAATGGTTTGATAAGCGCCGGAATCTACCTTCCCGATGCGGAAAACGGCTACTATCGAAGCACGCGCTTCGATTGGTCCGGCATCATCCACAGCCTCTCTTATGAAGGCCACGAATACTTCGGCGAGTGGCAGGAATCGGACGATCCGTACCTGCACGATCGGATCACCGGCCCGGTGGATTCTTTCGGGGTGCTGCAGCCCGCCGGGAACGCGGCGGACGCAGCACAAAGGGAGGCCTTCGTGGCCATCGGCATTGGAATTTGCGTCCCCAAAGGCGAGGAGGATTCTCCTGGTTCCCACCCCTATCGCATCCTCGACCACGGCCGCCGGGAGGTGAGTCAGGGCGCCAATTGGATCGAGTTCGCACAGACCATCACCGATGCGGGCGGCGGCTACGGTTATATCTACAAAAAGCGCCTGACCCTGGTGCCGGGGGCGGCGGAGCTCGTCATCGATTATACCCTCGCGAACACCGGTGCCGCCGCCATCGTCACGGATGTGTACAACCACAATTTCTTCGTCATCGACGGGCAACCTAGCGGGCCGGACTTCGTCGTGCGCTTTCCCTTCGAAGCGGTCGTCGAAGGCGATCTGGGGGCTTTTGCCACGGTCAAAGGCCGCGAACTGGTCTACCTGCAAGAAGTCCCCGAGGGCAAGTCCATCATGTCTTTTTTGCGCGGTTTTGCCACGCGCGCCGACCAGAACGGTTTTGCCATCGAGAACCGCAAGACAAAAGCAGGAGTTCGCATGGCGACCGATCGGGCGCTGGCAAAACTCAATTACTGGTCGCCGGCCACGACCCTGTGCCCCGAACCGTTCATAGATCTCGACATCCCTCCGGGACACGCCGACCGCTGGTCCTGCCGCTACCAGTTCTATCAACTGGATTGAGGCAGGGGCTGCGGCGAAGGCGCCGCCCTTCCACCTGCTTGGAAATGCCACGGGTGCTGCCTGGCCGCGCTCTGTCGGTCGTCTGTACTGCTGCGGCGGTTCCCGCGAGCAGGGCCGTGGACCATCCGCCCGCCCTATTGCGCAAAACGAACTTTTTGCGATCTTCTTGATTGAACTCAGCCGCTATTTTTCCCCCTGCTACCCTTGCCTTTGCAGCCCGGCTGCGAGGAATACTTTCCCCAATATATGGTTCGAGATACTTCACCGCGCTCTATCGTTGTCCCGTTCTGGCTGCTCGCGTTCCTGCTCGCCGCCTGTCCCTCGAGCGCCGGCAAAATAGAAAGCGTCGACGGCAAAACGATCATCCACGTGGATTTGTGGAGTCTCCCCGATCCGAACAATCCCGATACCTTCACCCGTGCCGAAGTCGCCGGCGTCGAGCTTTTCGTGTCGCGCTTTCCCGAAATATTTGCGCATCGCTACCGCGACCGCTACCGCGCGAATCCGGAAAAATACGGCGATTTCAACTGGGATGAGGTCGAGGTGCGCCTGCACCGCACTACGGGCATCAACGTCGAGGGCGTGGAAGTCGATTTGCTGCAGATTGCCGGAGATATGGCCCCGGATATCCTCTACGTAAATTTTCGCAAGTCCGACAACTATATCCAGGCCGGATTTCTGGCCCCTCTCGACCGCATCGAAGACGCTTATATCGGCGATCTCAGCCGTGCCACCTTCGGCGCCGAGGGGATCGAGCGGCCGCCCGGGGACCGGGCTGGCGGCATGAGCGATGAGGAGCTCAACTTCCGCATCCATCCCAAGATATGGCCGGTGATTCGCCGCCTGAGTCCGGCCGGCGAGCGCCACGTCTGGGCCGTGCCCTATGGCGGCGCTCTGGGCAAAGTACTCGCTTATCGCAAGGACCTCTTCGACGAAAACGGCCTGGCCTATCCCACCCTCGACTGGACCTGGGACGACCTGATGCATGCCGCCGCCCGGCTCACCGATCCGGGAAAGGGACAGTATGGAATGTTGCTGGGCCGGGGCAAGAGCGAAAGCTGGTACTGGGTCACTTTTCTGTGGTCGGCCGGCGGCGAGGTGATGGTTTACGACGCCGCAGATGATTCGTGGCGCTGTACCTTCGATAGCCGGGGCGCGGCCAGAGCGCTGGACTTCTACACCCGGCTGAGCGCCGAGAAATGGATTGATGGAGGGGGCAATATCCGCCGCGGCTATTCGTCCAAAGATGCGGCGGAGAGTTCGGCCAAATGGGAGCGCGGTGAAATCGGCATGCAATTCATCTACGTCGACGAAAAACTTCTCTCCACCATAAATCCCGAAGTCGTGGGCATGGTGCCCGTGCCGCTGGGTCCGGACGGGCAGCGCGGGGCCGAACTCAATTCGCGCATGATGGGGTTGTTCTCGGGTATCAAAGACCCGGCGGTGCGCGACGCGGCCTGGGAATATATTCGCTTCTACGACAGCGAGGAGGCGGTGCGCCTCAAGACGCAGATTCTGGTCGAGGGCGGTTTGGGGCCCTATATCCATCCGAAATACCTGCGCCGCTTCGGCTATCCCGAGATTGAAAGGCTCTCGCCCAAGGGTTGGGCCGAGTTTTTCGAGATCGCCATCGAAACGGGCAAACCCGAGCCCTACGGCCGCAACAGCAATGTCGCGTATCAGATGATGACCTATCCGCTGCAAGAGGCCGAGCAGCTGATGCTCAACGACGAGTTGCCCGCCGATGAAGAGCGGCGTCTCGACGTATTGCAGCAGATCCTGAAACGGCACAACGCCCGGGCAAACGAAGTTATGATCGGACTGGTCTCCGCTTCCGAGCGCACCACGCGCCGCCTGGTTGCGGCCCTGACTTTGCTTGGCATCGTGCTGACTTTTGGCTATGTCTTCCGCAAGATCTTTCGCCTCTTTACCCCTGAGGTCGAACCGGGGCGCGAAGTCAAAGCATGGGATTTCGTCCGTTATCGCGTCGCCTACCTGCTCTTGCTGCCGGCTCTTATTTCCATCCTCGTCTGGCAGTATCTGCCGCTCTTGCGCGGTTCGGGGATGGCATTTTTCGACTATCAGATTTTGCGCCAATCGACCTGGGTCGGACTGGACAACTTCGGCGACCTGCTCTTTGACGAAGCGTGGTGGATTTCGGTGTGGAACGCCCTGCGCTATAGTTTTCTAGTGATCGGTTTGACTTTTCTGCCTCCTATCGCTCTGGCTGTATTTCTCCAGGAAGTGCCCCGCGGCAAGATTCTCTTCCGCGTAATCTACTACCTGCCCGCGGTCATCTCCGGCCTGGTCACCGTATTGCTGTGGAAGCAATTCTACGAGCCCTCGGAGCGCGGCGCCCTCAATGCTCTGGTGCTGCACGTTCCGGCCATTGCATTCGTTGGGCTCGGAGTCGCTATGCTGGCGTTGTGCCTGGCTTTTGCCGCCCGCGTCCGAGTGCACGAGATGTACCTGGCCGCGGGCGGTTTCACCGTGGCCGGTCTGCTGCTTTTTCTCGCATCCTCGTCTCTGGCGGCCCCAATTTTCTTCCCGGCCGCAGAGCAACTCGGCACCAGCCTGGGCGCCATACCCGGCCGGCTCTTCGATTTTCTGCCCGAACCTCAGAACTGGCTTACCGATCCGGATACGGCCATGGTTGCCTGCGTCGTGCCCATGGTGTGGGCGGGCATGGGCCCCGGCTGCCTGATCTACCTGGCCGCTTTGAAAGGCATCCCCGAAGATTACTACGAGGCGGCCGATATCGACGGCGCCAATTTCATCGACAAGATCCTCTTCGTCGTTTTTCCGATGCTGAGAGCACTGATCATCATCAATTTCGTCGGTGCTTTCATCGGCTCTTGGTATGGCGCAACCGGTAATATCTTGATGATGACCGGTGGTGGGGGAAACACCGAGGTCGCCGGTCTGCACATCTGGTACAAGGCGTTTACCTATCTGCAATTCGGTCCGGCCACGGCGATGGCCTGGATGCTCGGGTTCATGCTCATTGGTTTTACCGTCCACCAGCTGAAAATTTTGTCCCGGGTGGAATTCCGCACTACGGGCAAAAAGGACTGAAGATGCCGATTATTTCCGCCATCGGGCATCGTTCCCTCCGCGTCCGGCTCTTGATATGGTTCATATACGCCCTGCTGCTGGCGGGCTCCCTGACCATGGTCTATCCCTTTTTGCTGATGCTGGCGGGCAGTACCAAGAGTTCGGTCGACACGCCCGAGGCAAATATCGTGCCTCCTTTCGTCCTTAGTGACGACGCTTTATACCGCAAGCATATCGAGGGCCTTTTCAACGAACATCTGCTGTTAATGAAGAATGTCTACTTCAGCAATGCGCCGTCCTTCCGCAAGCTCCAGCCGCCCGAGTTTGTGAACGCATCCCTCGTCGCTGCGTGGGAAGAGTTTCTCGCCACGGTGCCGACACCGGCCTATACCTACACCATCGGCTATGTTGACGCCCCGGTGTCGCGCGGCGTTTTTCCGCTCAACCTGCGCCGTTTCAAGAGCGAGATAATAGACCGTTTCGCGGGCGACCTGGAGCGCATGAACCTGGAGATGGGGACCAATTTCGTCTCCTGGAATGCCTTTGTGCGCCATCGCGAAGAATTCCAGCAGCGCCGCAACAAGGTGGTCGACACCCCCTTTAACCAGCACTTCAATCAGTTCAAGATGGGACGCCCGCTTGGCGAGCGTTATTACTTCAGCATCGAGGGCTTCTTCCGCTTTCAATATCTCAAGTCGCGCTATACCAGCGATATTCGGGCATACAACGCCAACCACGGCACCCAGCATGCCGATTGGAGCACCGTACACCTGCATCGGCGGCTGCCGGCCAAGGCCTCGGCAGCGGTCCGCGGCGACTGGGAGGAATTCACTCGCGCCATCGTCAGTCTGCTCTGGGTGCGGGCGGACGCGGAAGCAGCGCCGCTGTTTCGCCAATTCATGCGGGCGAAGTACGGTGATATAGCGCGCGTGAACCAGAGCTACGGCGGCACCTTTGCCGATTTTGAAGCCCTGCCCTTTCCACCCTCCTGCCCCGCCGGGGGGCTCGCAGCAGCCGATTGGGAGGCTTTTCTCCAGGGTTGGCGCGATCCCGAGGGGGGGCGCATTTATGCGCTGCCGGCCGCAATGATCTACTACGATACGGTCGAGTTGCAGTTTCGCGATTTTCTCGACGAGCGCTACCAGGGTCAGCTCGAGTTGCTCAACGCGGCGATGGGCACGGATTGGCGCGATTGGCAGGCGGTGCTGCCGCCGCAGCGGGAATGGCACTATCGGGAGTTTTTGCAGCAAATGGATTCGCTGCGGCGCGAATTTCTGACTCGCAATCTGGTCACCGTTCTCGAGTACGTCGCCCTTTATGGTCGGGGCATCTACAACACCGTGGTATACTGCACTCTGGCCGTGCTCTGCGCCCTCATCGTCAATCCCCTGGCCGCCTATGCGCTCAGTCGTTTCGCCCCGCCTTCGTCCTACAAAATTTTGCTCTTCATGATGCTGACCATGGCCTTTCCGCCCATGGTCACCCAGATACCGGCCTTTCTGATGATGCGCGAATTCGCCCTGCTCAACACCTTCTGGGCCCTGATTCCGCCCGGGCTCGCCCACGGCTACTCGATTTTCCTGCTCAAGGGATTTTTCGATTCGCTGCCAAAAGAACTCTACGAGGCCGCTGAAATCGACGGGGCGGGCGAAGCGCGGATCTTCTGGCAGATCACCATGAGTCTCAGCAAACCCATCCTCGCGGTGATCGCCCTGAATGCGTTCACCGCCGCCTATTCGAATTTCATGATGGCTTTGTTGATTTGTCAGGACGAAAGGATGTGGACGCTGATGCCCTGGCTCTATCAGTTGCAGCAGCGCAGCGGCGAAGGAGTGGTTTATTCGTCGCTGATCATTGCCGCCGTTCCAACGCTGCTGATTTTCCTGTTCTGCCAGAACATCATCATGCGCGGCATCGTCGTGCCGGTAGAAAAATAATCATCGCGGTTTCCCGGACGCATCGGTGCTAAGCGGACCTTTTCCGCGTTAGCGCCGACTGCCGAGTTTGTCGACATTTGCACATTGGTGCCGGCTTTTTCTCTGGCGTCCTTCCGTCGCTTTGCCCATTTTGAGGTAGCCGCGGCGAGCGGCGCTGGGTGACGAACGGGAACTTTACTCCTAAAGAGGGAGCGAGGAATACTCATGCTGACAGGTATTTCCCATCTCGAAATGCGGGTGCGCGATCTGGAAGCGTGCCGCATTATGTACGGCCGCGAGCTCGGTCTCGAGGAGCTGGGCCATGGCGTCAATCCAGATGGAGAGCACGTTGCGATTTTTGCGACCGGCGCTTCGCTTCTCGAACTGCACGAAGACGCCGGTGCCGTGACCTCGCTACTGCCGGGCGGCGACCGCAAAGATCCCATGGACATACCCGGATCCATAGGCCACTTTGCTTTGTACGCACGGGACAACCACGAAGCATTCAGCGTATTGCAGCAGACCATGGTGCGCAATCCGCTCACGACCCGGGACGGCCCCAGCGTCCAGCCCCTCGACCATGCCTACATGCAGAGATCCCTGCTCGAGTTCAGAGATCCGGATGGCTATATCATCCAGATAGCCGACTCGATCGACCCGCGCGCGCATCTGCGGGATCGCCTCGAGGAGAAAAGGACTGGAGCGGCGGCCGGCGGTCCGGGTTTGCTGCAGGGCTTCGACCACGTGGCCATTACCTGTAGCGATGTCAGCGCCGCAAGAACGCTCTTCGGCGGCCAGCTGGAACTGGAAGAGCTGAGCCATAGGACCGAGACAGTACCCGCTGTGGCAGGTTTTGAAGAAGCGGTTTTCGCCGCCGGCATGACCGATCTGGAGCTGACCCAAAGCGCCTCTAGCAGAGGCTGGACACTGGGACCTGGGGCGGTCAGCGCAATGGGCTTGTGGACCGATGACGTCGTCCAGGCCTACGGCGAACTGGGGCGCAGGGGCGTGGCGGTCGGGGAGCCGCCGAGCTTGCAAATACCCCTGTCGGGCATCTCGAGACGGACATTTACT
>CAXFTV010000565.1:0-3976 GCA_964005845.1 uncultured bacterium | reverse complement strand
TTCGCTGAAATGCGCGGCCCAGGACGGCGCCGGTTCCCGGTTCGTCGATGCCATCAGGCCCATAGCTGGGGATAAATTGGTAGCGATCTTCGCTTACTTCCGATTCCAGAATATCCCTTTCGATTCGCGATGTACGCATTAACCGCCAGAACTTGCTGACGATTAGGTCGAATAGAGCCCACTGCAATGCCGGAGAGGACCGTAGTTCGTCGCTCAGAGCGTCGCGCAATGCGTCCAGGTAAGCTTTTTTTGGGGGGGTCTCGTCGTGCAATAATAGCCTTGTGGAGGATTGCAGGCCGTGCTTTAATGCGTTGCCGCCTACTTTTGCCTTGCCGCCCCCGGTTTTCGGGCCGGTGCTCCTCGCTACCTTGGCTTAATTTGCTATCGCTTGCTGACCGGCAAAGGAACTATTTATAAGCCCCGGAGCAGCGGCCCTGCGCTTTGAGGTGAAAGCTTAGCGAGCTAGGTGAGGTAGCTAAGGGTAAAAAGTCCCCACATACCTTCAGGGGAGAACATAGAGGCCCAGTCCGCTGGCCACCACCCACAACAATATGTTGAACTGCAAAGGCCGGTCGGTCCAAATCACAGAAGTTGGATTATCGCCGTCCCCTTTTTTGTATACCAAGTACAAATAACGCAGTACCCCGTAGAGTACGAATGGGATGGTCCACTGCATCTGTCTGCCAGTGCCCTCACCGACCCCCATGGCATAAAGTGCATAGCAGACCAGGGTAGCAGATGTCAGGACAGCAATGACCTGATCCAAAAATGGGATGCTGTAATCTTCGAGGATCGCCCGGTGTTCAGAGGCGGCTCCTTGCAGGGCAATCAACTCCTGCCGGCGTTTAACTACTGTCAGAAATAGTGCCAACATGAAAGAACACAGAACGAACCAGGTAGAAATCTCGACATCAATGACTACAGCCCCTCCCAAGGCCCTCAGCAAAAAACCGGTAGCGACAATCAGCACATCAATAAGTACCACATGCTTCAATTTAGCGGAATAGGCCAGATTCATCACCGCGTAAATAAGTATCACCATGCCAAAATCAAGGCCCACACTGAAAGATCCTATAAACCCCAGGCCAAACAATACGAGGGCACTTGTTACCGCCGCCCACACTGGAACCTGGCCCGCCGCTATAGGGCGCCTGGACTTTTCGGGATGGACCCGATCACTCTGCAAATCAAAAACGTCGTTGAGCAAATAGACGGCACTACTCACCAGGCAGAAGCACAATAGCCCAATCATGCTAGAGCTAGCATAGGACCATTCAAATATGTGTTTGGAAAATATGAGGGCAGGCAGGACAAAAAGATTCTTTACCCATTGCCGGGGACGCATGGCCGCCAGGATCTGAAAAAACATCTATTCACATCCCCTAAAAAACAAAAAGAAGAGTTGTTGGCTAACCCTTCTTTTATCACCTTTTATTCTGAAAAAACGCTGGATATGCTCAAAAATGGGTCTCTTCATCCACTTCTATCCTGTTTCCCCCCTGTTGTTTGGCCTGGTCAAGCATAATTTGCAACCTCCTGAGAAAATCCTCAACGACTTCCTTTGTCGTTATCTGGTTTCCCGTCGGCCCCTTCGACCGAACGACCCCCCCCATACTCAGGGTCAGTGCTACAGGGTTTTTATCGATTTCAAAATTGCGGTTGGAAATCTTTGCCCGCAGAGCCAACCCCTTGCGCCTGGTGCGCTGTAAATTTGCCTCGGGTTGTAAAATGACAAAATTTGCCCCATCTATGTGCACCACCCGCTCATCGAACTCCACACTCTCCTTGAGAAATTCGGCTACTTCCTTAACGATAGAATCTCCCCCCCTGCGCCCATAGCGCTCGTTGATTTCACCCAGGCCGTCGGGCGCCAGCATAATACAACCGATTGACTGCTTTTCGGCGTTGGCATTGCTAATTTGCTTAGGCAAAAGAACATTTGAAAAAAAGACCTTGTTCGGCAAACCTGTATGGATGTCTGTACCGGCGATGCGCATCCACCGACGATTACTATTTTTGAGTTTCTGGTTTTCGGTCCTCAGACGCGCTATTTCCAAGCGCAATTCACGCACATCTGCACTTTTATTGTTATCTTCCATAAATATACAATTTGGAGGGGCAAGTTGATTAAACTAATAAACTTGCCAAGTCATCTTGTCATTCGCGAACCTACTTTTTAAATTTGATATAATTGCACTTGGTCCGCAAGTATAGCCTTCCCCAGGCCATCATCCACCAAGCATGCCATATACTACACTGCGATGACCTTATTTATTTCCACGATCTTAATTTCATGTGTCGGCCTGGGAACTGCTTTCTGGTACCTGATGAATCGACGCCAGAAAAAAAAACGACTCGAGTTACGCCTCCTGGGGGGCAGAACCCACCTTTTAGGCGAAGAAATAGCCCTCAGCCTTGAAAGCTTGCAAAATTTTTCTAATCAAAATTTAAAAGCTCAACATGACGACGCCCTGGAAGCACTGGATCAGCTTCATTTACTCCTCGTTGAACGCCAGGCCCACCTACTGAACTCCGAAGATTTAATCCACCTGCAGAATTACAAAATTAGTGTTCTCAAAGCGATTTTTGCCGACGACATTGCCGATCACCTTGAAGTTCCAAATCCCACCGCCACTCCGGTTCCCCCCCCCACTACAGAGGCCTCCTCTTCTCATCAGCAAGACCGGGCCAATGTTGAGGATCAACTACTGAGTAAGATCAGCCAGTTAAATAAAGGTAAAACGGCTGAAAAAAAACCTCCTGAAAAATAAAAGCGGCTTACCTCTGGCGAGGTAAACCACTTTTAATAAACCTGTTGAAAAACTCAAACTTCCATGATTTCTTGCTCTTTATTTTCAAGCACCTGATCGACCTTTTCAATGAACTCGTCGGTCATCTTCTGAATTACATCCTGACCGTGGCGAACATCGTCTTGCGAGGCTTCGCCCTCTTTTTGGGCTTCCTGCAAAAGATCGATCCCCTCCCGCCGAGCATGGCGTACTGCAACCCGACCCTCCTCGGCCCGCTGACGGGCAACTTTGGTGATATCCCTGCGCCTCTCTTCGGTCAATTCGGGTATTGGAATGCGAATGATGGTGCCATCGTTGGAAGGATTTAAGCCAAGCGAAGCGTTACTTCGGATCGCCTTTTCTATTTCCGGAATAAGGTTCTGCTCCCAGGGCTTTATAACAATAAGGCGAGGTTCGGGAACGCTAATGGTTGCCAACTGGTTCAGCGGCGTGGCTGTGCCATAATACTCAATGCGAATGCCATCCAGCATTGTAGTCGAAGCCCGCCCAGTGCGAATTGCGCCCAGATGGCGCCGCAGAGCATCTATAGCTCTGCCCATCTGCTCGCGTACATCTTCGAAAATTTCCTCTAACATGTCTCTGCCGCCCTGTTATAGGTTTCACCGGCAAAAGATTTTGGGCTAATCCTCTTCACCCAAACGAAAACAGGCAAAGCGGCGAATGGTAATCCTCTCACCCACTTTAGCGGTCAACTCGACGACCAGATCCTTGACTGTTTGATCGGGATTTTTGACAAAGGGCTGCTCGAGAAGACAGACTTCCTGAAAATACTTTTCCAGTCGACCGGTGACAATCTTTTCGGCAATATGGTCCGGTTTTCCCTCGTTCTTGGCCTGCTCAAGATAAATGGAACGCTCCCTTTCAATAGCCTCGCCATCGAGATCATCGCGCTCCACCGCCAGCGGTCGAGATGCGGCAATATGCATGGCGATATCTTTGACAAATTTCTGAAAATCCTCGGTTCGAGCGACAAAATCTGTTTCGCAATTTACCTCGGCCAAGACGCCCAGTCGATCACCGGGATGGATATAGGACGTAATAAGCCCTTCACTGGCCTGGCGACCAGCGCGCTTTTCTACCGCCGCCATTCCCTGCTTGCGCAAATAGTCAACCGCTTCATCAAGATTCCCCTCCGTCTCTTGCAGGGCCTTCTTGCAATCCATCAT
>CAXFTV010000564.1:0-7152 GCA_964005845.1 uncultured bacterium | reverse complement strand
CTTCATGGTCTCCAAATTAGATGATGGGGACGTAGTTGATCGGATTATGGAATATCTGGATCGGGGCATAAATGTGGTACTGGAATTTGGCCAGCAGACCAGTATGTTGTGCTATTTATTGGTAGCCAATATCATCGCCCGGCGAATCCATGAAATGTACGTGAAAAAAAGCGAGCGGTTCTACGCCACGCAAAAGCCAGAAGACCAGCCGCGGCAGCTGATGATTTCGATCGAGGAAGCGCACAAATTCCTCAACCCGAGTGCGGCCAAACAGACTATTTTTGGCACCATTGCACGAGAAATGCGCAAATATTATGTATCGCTACTGATTGTAGACCAGCGGCCATCAAGTATAGACGACGAAGTACTGTCACAGATCGGCACCCGGATTACGGCCTTGCTCAACGATGAAAAGGACATCCAGGCGGTGCTGACCGGCGTGAGCGGCACAGAGGGATTGCGCAGTGTGCTTGCGAGCCTGGATTCAAAGCAGCAGGCGCTGGTGATTGGGCATGCCGTGCCAATGCCGGTGGTAATAAAGACGCGCGAATACGGTCCCGATTTTTACCGGGAAATGGGGTGTCTGGACGATATGTCGGAGGAGGAGCGGCGCAAAAAGGTTGAGGCAGATGCAGTGGCCTTGTTTGGAGATAGTTGATTGCCTCCCGGCAGCGGGCGACTTTGGGTTGGTCTTTACCAGCCTTGTAGGTTGCATTTTTTCAGCCCCTTCACCAAGTCGCAAGAACGGATTTTCGCTCAAGGTACAAGCAGGCGCTGGCGTTGTTCGCCCAGCCGTGCCAGTAGTTGTTGAAAGGATTTCTTGGCCAAAAACCGAGCGTAGCGTTTGCGATATCCGGTGGCCGTGCTGGCATCGTCGATGACCAGATCGTAAACGCGCCATTTTCCCTGGCGGCGATGCATGAGATAGACAATATCCACGGTGTCGTTGCGCGCGGGCACTTCTGCCCGGACCAGGGCTTTATTCTCTTTCACTTCCTCGTCCAGAAAATTCACTTTTATCTTCTCGTTGTAACAGTCGACAAAGCTGGTAAAATTTTGTTCGCCGACGATGCTTGCAAAGGTAGCGAGGAACAGGGCTTTCTCTTCTGCGTTGCGGCTTTCCCAGTGGGCGCCCAGGGCCAATTTCCCCAGTTCGGCAAAGTCAAAGGCCGAATTGATATGTTCTTTGAGCTGGTGCCGCTCCTTAGGTGCGAGGGAATCGCCGGCCGTTTGGGCCATGATTGAGCATGCCTGAGCATCGTATCTTCTGATAAATTCCAGCGGAGCTGGAGGGCTAGAGGGCGCTCGGTCGCCAGAAAAAACGGGTGCGACAAAGAAGGTACAGATGGCGCTGAGGGCTAGAGCGAATTTCATATTTCATCCTCCCGCATTCAATACAGAACAAATCTTTTAGTGGATCATTTCCTGAAATGAACGCAAAACATGTGCCAAACTCTTCGACCGCTTTTATCATTGGTTTAATTTTATGGTAAACAATCACTTACTCTTTTATTGGACATGGCGTTTCCCTTTCCAGTAGTGCCTCTGAGTATCAGTTTTTTGATATACTCTCAGTTTATCGTTGACCAGTGAGGTCGCCGCTCTTGCCGCAAAGGGTGCGATTTTGTAGTATTTTCAGGAGCCAATTGGTATAAATAAATTACTGGAGGAGCCATGTCGGAAGCTGAATTTTTGCAGCGGTTGAAAGAAACCGGCCGCAACGATACATGTCCCTGCGGCTCTGGAAAAAAATACAAGAAGTGCCATTTGCGGGAAGATGAGGACACCGAACGCAAATGGCTCGCCGAACAAGAAAAGGCGAGGTCTCAAGAAGCTGAGGATGAAGAATCCGATGAAGCCGATGAAAAGTCCGGCTTTGAAGCTAAGAGCAAAGGCCGCAGGGACGAAGGGCGCTCCGGTCCCCGTCCCTTTGGCAACAAGGGGGGAAGCAAACAGACTATAATGCCGCGGCGCTCTGGTCGGGGCCGGTAGGGTTTTGGGGCGCAGTTAGCGAAATCTGCTACCGGGCGCCCTTGTCGTGGCGGCGGCGTAAAATTTGAGTGGTGCCTAGCGGAAAGTAGGCGCGCCCGCGCCTTCTATTACAACGTTGACACAAGCCGGCCGGTCCGAGGCCACGGCGCGTTCCAGGGCCGCACTAAGATCTTCGGGCCGCTCGACGAATTCCCCGTGTCCACCCAGTGCCTCTACCATTTTTTCGTAGCGCGATGACCATAGCTCGCAGCCGACCAGGCGCTCGGGGCCGTAGTTCTGGATCTGTAGCTGGTATTCGGCGTTCCAGCGCGCGTCGTTGCCAACTATGGCAATGAGCGGCAGGTTGTAGCGCAGGGCCGTGTCGAATTCCATCAGGTGGTAACCCAGGGTACCATCACCCAGGACGACGAAGACGCGACGTTGGGGATGTGCCAGTTTGGCGGCCAGTCCTAGTGGTAGGGAACTGCCTATTGAACCGGCCGGTCCGTTTATCAGGCGGTAGCGTGCTTCCAGGGCGGCCTGGGCCCATTGGCCTATTTCCCCTCCATCGCTGACGAATATCGCATCGTCGTCCAGGAAGGGCTGCAGCGCCTGGCACAGGCGCAGGGGATGGATGGGTTGGCGCCCGGAATCGGCCAGGGCTTCCCATGTGGGAGGGGTGGCCAGGCGAGCACTGGCAACCTCATCTGGCCAGGGTGATTCCGGCCATTGCCGCTGTCTTGCACGGGCCTGCAACTGGTCCAGTACCCCGGTGGGCTCGGCGTTTATTTTTAGGACCACGCGCGGGTCCTGGCTGAGTTGCTCGGCGTCGGCATCGATCTGGATGAAACGGCATGAGTTCGAAAAGAAGGGGGATTTTCCGAAGCGCAGGGTGAAGTCCAGCTTTTTGCCCGCTAGCAGTACTAGGTCAGCCTGTTCAAGACAATTGGTGGCCCCGTGCAGCCAGGGATCGTTGACACCGCGGGGGCTTTCCATCGGCAGGGCCGGAATAGCTGCGCTCTGGGCCAGTTGCTCCACCACGGCCCAGCGCTGGGCGCGCTTCAGTGCCGGACCGACCAGAAGCAGGGGGTGCCGGGATTTGGCGAGTAGATCTAGGGCCTGGGTTAAAAGTGCTTCGTCGACTGGAGCAGCCTCTATTTCCAGCGCCTGTGGAGGGGCAGGCGCTACCGTTGCCGGCAGTATATCGTTGGGCAAACTGAGATGGACGGGTCCCGGTCGTCCGCTGCTAGCCAGGTGCAGGGCACGGCTAATCTCATTGCTCAGATCCTCGGGCCGTTCTACCAGCCACGCGGCTTTGGCCACCGGGCGGGCAAGACCGACCTGGTCCATTTCCTGGAAAGAGCCTTTGCCGATTTCACTGGTGGGGCAGTGACCGCTGAGGAGCACTAGGGGTGATTCGGACATCTGGGCGACGTAAAGGGCCGTAAGGGCATTGCAGTGACCCGGGCCGGCAGTCAGGAGTGCAACACCGGGTTTTTCGGTGAGGCGCCCCCAGCCGTCGGCCATATGGACAGCCGCAGCTTCGTGGCGAGTATGGATGAGTTCGATATCGCGGCCGATGGTGGCATCGTAGATATCGAGGATCTGGTTGCCGGAGAGGGTGAAAAGGTGCTTGACACCGGCTTCCACCAGGGTTTCTACCAGCTGCTCGGCGCTAGTTGTAGGCATGTTGAATCGCTCCTTTTAAAGATCGACCTGTCGCACTTTGACAAAGCGGCCTTTCGCCGCCGACTCCTTTGCCGCCAGGCAGGCGTAGGCACTTTGAATGCCCTCCGCAATAGGAGTGCGGGATTTAACTGAGCCGCGGATGACCCCCATGAAATTTTCCGCCAATTCCGTGTCGCCGCCGTGGGCACCGGAGGCGAATTCCACCAGTGTGCTTGAGCAGTCTTCGTTGCGACCGCCTGCCGCATGTTGATGGCGACGGGTTTTTCCAGGTAGAGAGGCAGGTCGTAAGAGGCGGCCTTGATAGCATAAGGGGTGTGGAGGTTGCAGCGGGTGCCCACCGCCAGGGCATCCGGCTTGCCCTGGCGCACCAGGGCGTCGAGGTCTTTATAAAAGATCGCATCCTGGCCATCCGATGCGGCCAGGCGCCGGCGCACACCAACTTCGTCGGGATCGACGATGCCCACTACTTTCAGATCGGGTTCGAGTTGCCGGAAGACGCCACTGATCAGGCGGTGGATGCGGCAGCCATAACCGACTACGCCGAGACGGATCATAGGGCTCTCCTGTTGTATAACCAGGCCCAGGGCTGGTGTGAGATTTTGCCGCTTCCTCTTGCGACGATTGTCCGCCTGGCCAATAATGTCCCCAAGAAGTCCCCTTCGAGGCTGTGGTGCGTGACTCCGCAGTCCTTGAAAAAGCTTTTGAAGGCAGTATTTTTAGGGAGTTTCACCAACTGGCACCTATAACAATAAACCAGTAAAACAACGCCGTCCACCCCGCTCCATGAGGCAGTGGATTTGTCGTGCGAGACGATCTCTTCTTAACTTTATTGAAAGCTGAAAAAAAGGAGGCAGGGCCATTGGCCGAAGCAAGCAAAAGGTTCGTTTTAGCGATAGACATAGGAGGGACGTTTACCGATCTGGTTCTGCTGGACTCTGATTCTGGCGAGCTGATGGCCGAGAAGATTTTGACCACCTATCCAGATCCCTCCACGGCTGTCCTGGATGGAGTGGGAAGGTTGCTCGGGCAGTGGCAGGTAGAGCCCGAGAAGGTGGGCAGGGCCATTCATGGCACAACCCTGGTAACCAATGCATTGATAGAGCGCAAGGGGGGCAAAATCGGCCTCCTCACCACGGCCGGATTTCGCGATGCTCTGGAAATCGGCCGCGAGGGGCGCTACGATATTTACGATTTATTTCTGCAACAACCCCGGCCGCTGGTAGAGCGCCGTTTGCGGCGGGAAGTGGCGGAAAGACTGGATGCGCGAGGCGAGATATTGTCGCCTCTGGACGCAGCAGGACTGCTTAGGGAGTGTGAAATCTTAAAGAGTGCGGGAGTGGAGGCCGTGGCCATTGTTTTCTTGCACAGCTATGTCAACCCGGTGCACGAGCAGCGCGCCCTCGAGATGGTACAAGAGAAAATGCCCGGAATAGCAGTTTCGGCTTCGCACCAGGTAGCGCCGGAATTTCGCGAATACGAGCGCACCTCGACTACCGTGGCCAATGCCTATGTCCAACCCCTGGCCAGCCGCTACCTGCAGCGTTTGGAAAAGGGACTGGCGGCTAGCGGAATAGGGGCCCCACTGCACATCATGCTGTCCAATGGGGGAACCTGCTCGGCGTCTACGGCGGCGGAATTTCCAGTACGGCTGGTAGAGTCGGGTCCCAGCGGGGGTGCCCTGGCTGCCTCTTATTGGGGGCATCTGGCTGGAAAAGAGGAGATCCTGGCCTTCGATATGGGTGGGACTACGGCCAAAGCCGTCATCAGTACCGGAGGGCAGTTTCCGCTGGCATCCGAATCCGAAGTGGCGCGGGTCTATCGCTTTAAAAGAGGTAGCGGCTTACCCTTGCTGGTTCCCGTGATGGACATGATCGAAATTGGCGCCGGGGGCGGCAGCATTGCCCATCTGAACGAGTTGGGGCTGCCGAGTGTGGGACCCGAAAGTGCCGGTGCCGAGCCCGGACCAGCTTGCTATGGATTGGGCGGAGAGCAAGCGACCGTGACCGATGCGGATCTAGTTCTGGGGCTGCTGAATCCGGATTATTTTCTCGGCGGCAAGATGCAGCTGGACCAGGCTGCTGGACGGGCGGCTTGCGCCGGATTGGGACGAGCGCTCGACATGAATGCGGAACGCATGGCCTGGGGTATCCACCAGCTAGTCGACGAAAATATGGCCAATGCAGCGCGGGTCCACGCGGCCGAGCGCGGCCTGGATATTCGCGCTTATGCCCTGGTGGCCACTGGGGGGGCCGGTCCGGTGCACGCCTGTGGTCTGGCCCAGCGTTTGGGACTCGATACCGTGGTCGTGCCGGCCGCCGCCGGGGTGGGTTCGGCTTTCGGCCTAATTCTGGCGCCGATCTCCTTCGACTTTGTGCGCACTTTTGTGGTGCGTTTGGCCGAATTACAGGTGGCGGGTTTGCGCCGGCTGGTTGAGGAAATGGAGCGGGAAGGGCGCCGCATTGTGGCCGCGGCCGGGGTGGCGCATAAAGATATGGTCATCGAGCGCAGCGCCGATATGCGCTACGTCGGTCAGGGGCACGAAATACGCGCAGCCGTGGCAAATAATCAATTGGCCGAGAACGACATCCTTGAAAATTTGCAGGATGCTTTTGAAAAGGAGTACCGGCGACTCTACGGGCGTCTTTGCGATGGCGTGGAGGTGGAAGCCGTCCACTGGAGAGTGACCGTCAGCGGGCCACGGCCGCAGCCGGGTCGGGTGCGGGTGTTACAGGGAGTGGACAAAGAAAATAGGGTCGCGCTCCAAGGTTCACGCCCCGTTATTTTCGATGCCGCTGCAGGTGCTTGTGATGTACCCGTCTATGACCGCTATGTGCTCGAGCCCGAATTTTCACTCGAGGGACCGGCAATTATCGAGGAGGCTGAATCTACCACGGTAGTGCGTCCGGGCTGGGCTTGCAGCGTCGGCGAGGCCTCCGCTCTGGTCTTGAAAAGGCAGGCATAGATCCATATCCTGGTGGCGCGCTGATGCATTTTTGGGCACGCAATTCAGCTGTCTTCCGCCGCTTCATTTCGTGAGATAAGGAATCCTAAAAGATATGAGCGATGCAAAAATAGATCCTGTACTGCTGGAAGTGCTGTGGAATCGATTGATTTCGATCGTCAACGAACAGGCAGCCGCTCTGGTGCATGCCTCTTTCACCACAGTAGTTCGCGAGGCCGGTGATTTGTCGGCCGGAGTTTTCGATGCCGAGGGCAATATGCTGGCCCAGGCGGTGACCGGGACTCCAGGACACATCAACACCATGGCCAACTGTGTGCGCGACTTTGTAGCTGCCCACCCGATCGACAGTCTCGCCCCCGGGGATAGTCTGTTGACCAACAATCCGTGGATTTCGTCGGGCCACCTGCACGATATCATCGTCGTGACTCCGGTTTTCTACCGCGGTAGAGGCATCGGTTGGTTCGCCAATACATGCCACGCCATGGATATTGGCGGGCGTACTCTTGGGGCGGACGCCCGCGAGGTTTTTG
>CAXFTV010000563.1:0-9338 GCA_964005845.1 uncultured bacterium | reverse complement strand
TGGGCCTGGGCACAACGCTGACCGATGGCATCATTAGCGCCCTGGACCGCCAGGCTGCGGTCATCCAAGGAGCCTACAGCATCGAGAGTTTCATCCAGACCAATGCCGTGATCAACCCCGGCAACTCGGGAGGACCTCTGCTCAACCTAAGCGGCGAGGTGGTCGGCATCAACACGGCCATCTCCACGCGCACGGGATTCTACATCGGTTACGGCCTGGCCGTGCCGATCAACCTGGCGCGCGAGGCCATTGATGATATTCTCACCCACGGCCGGGTGGTGCGCAGTTATCTGGGTGTGGAAATGCTGGAAGTAAGTCAGCAACTCATCGAGGAAAAAGCCTTGAATCTCAAGCGCCCGGGCGGCGTGTACATCGACGCTACCCTGGCCGGCAGTCCGGCCGAGTTGGGCGGTCTGCGCCGCGGCGACGTGATCCTCGCCATTGACGACCACCCGGTGGAGCGGCCCAACCAGATCCAATCTCTCATATACAACAAAGACCCCGGCGACATCATATTCCTTAAACTCCTGCGCAGCGATGGACAGCTCAACCTGGAGGTGACCCTGGGAGAACGCGAGGAGGACCAACTCCTGGCGCGGGGCCAGGAGCGGATTTCCCAGTTGGGCATCACCGTGCAGGCCCTCACCAAAGATATCGCACAGGAAATTGGTTTTACTGATGAAATCGCCGCCGATCTGGGCTTTGCCAAGGAGGAAGAAGCGATCGTCGTGCTCGACGTCGAGCCCGGAGGACCAGCCGCCGCCAAAGGGATCAAGACCCGCGACGTAATAACCGAGGTCGACCAGCAACGAATCACCTCGATGCAGCAGTTCACCCACTTTATCTCCGGCCTCGAACAGGGCAAATCGGCCCTGTTCTGGTTCTGGCGGCAGGACCAGGGACTCGGTATCAGAGCCCTGAGGATACCGGAGTAGGAACCGCCATGAATGTAGACCTGGACGGCGCCGACGCATTGCTCATGATCGGCGACAGCGAACGCAATACCGACCTCTACTACGCCACCCGCTTGCGCGCCCCGGACCCCTTTGTTTTTGCCTGGACCCGCCGGAATAAGATCCTCTTGATCGGCAACCTAGAACTCGACAGGGCCCGTTCCCAGGCCGCCGTCGACCAGGTCCTGCCAAGTGCCCACTACGAAAAAAAACTGCGCGATCAGGGCTTCGAAAATCCAGCTTTTCGCGACGTCGTGCTGGCCTTTTTAGTGGACCTGGAACTCAAAAATCTGCAGGTGCCCGCGGACTTCCCGCTGGAAACGGCCGACTTCCTGCGCCAGGCCGGCATCCAGCTCAAAGTAGCCCCTACCCCCCTGTTTCCCCAGCGCCAGATAAAGAGGGCAAGCGAAGTCGAAGCCCTGCGCCGGGCCATGCGGGCCACGGAGCGGGGAATGCAAGTCGCCGTCGAGACTCTCAAGGCTACTCAGGTCCGCGACCAGACCCTCTACTGGGAAGGCGAAGTGCTGACCTCGGAGCGGCTGCGACAAATGATCCATCTACAGCTTTTGCAGCTAGACTGCATGGCCCAGCACACCATCGTCGCCAGCGGTACGGATGGCTGCGATCCCCACCAGGAAGGCAGCGGCCCACTGCGGGCCGGCGAGCCTATCATTATCGATATTTTTCCCAGGGAGGCCGCCAGCGGCTACTTTGGCGACATCACCCGAACGGTCTGTAAAGGCACCGCACCCGAGGCTCTGCGCAACCTTTACGATATCGTCCATCGCGGCCAGCAGCTGGCTCTGGAACAGATCTGCGATGGCGCCGATGGGCGCCAGATCCACCAGGCCGTTCAGAACCTTTTTGTCCAGGCCGGCTACGAAACGGGAGAAAAAAACGGGCGCATGCAGGGATTCTTTCACAGCACCGGTCACGGCCTGGGCCTGGACATCCACGAAGCCCCTCGCATCGGTCCCAGAGGCGATGTCCTCAAATCCGGCCAGATCGTCACTGTAGAGCCCGGACTCTACTACCCGGATCTGGGCGGCGGAGTGCGCATCGAAGATGTGGTCCTAGTCCAAAGAGACGGGTGCGACAACCTGACGACCTTCCCAAAATTTCTGGAGGTTTGATCTACGGCGTCGCCTTCCCTACAAAATCTGGCTTTTTTCCGCACTCCGGCCGGGCACGAGCTGCTGGCCCAGGCGGCAACCCTGTGCGACGACGAGTTCAGGGCCCAGGAGATCCTGCGCGCCCGCTTCCCCGCCGAACTGTGTCGCGCCGCCGTGGCGCTGGCGCAACTGCGGCGCCGGGCGCGCGACAAATTTCCCCTGGCCGACCACATGTTCTTCGACCGGGAAGGCCTCGAGATGGCCTCGCGCCAGGAGATTGCTCGCTATCGAGCCTGGCGGCTGCGGCACCGCGAGGTCATCCTCGACTTGTGCTGCGGTATAGGCGGCGATCTGCTAGAACTGGGGATAGGTGCACGAGTGCGGGCCGTGGACCGGGACCGGGAGCGCCTTGAGATGGCGCGCATGAACGCGGCGAGCGCCGGTCTGCAAACAGTGGATTTCATTCAGGCCGATGTCCGCTTTATCAAGCCGCACGGCGATGCGATTTTTTTGGACCCATCCCGGCGTTCTGGCGGCCGGCGCATACGCGCCGCCGAAGCGTATTCGCCGCCACTTTCCTGCATCGAAGATCTGCGTCGCTCGGTCTCCGCCCTAGCAGTCAAAGTGGCGCCAGCGATCCGCGAGGAAGAGCTGCCCTCCGGGTGCGAGGTCGAATTTATCTCGGCCGGCGGACAGTGCCGCGAAGGCGTGCTCTACTTCGGCCCCCTGGCCACCACCCGGCGCCGGGCGACCATTCTGCCCGGCCGCCATACCCTCGAAGACACCAGTGGCGAAAACGTGCCTATCGCTCCTCCAGGGGCCTACCTCTACGACCCGGACCCGGCGGTGGTACGGGCGCACCTGCTCGATCCACTATGCCGTAACCTGGGGGCCTGGAAACTTGATTCCAGGGTGGCCTACCTGAGCAGTGATACCCGCGCTTCCACTCCCTTTGCCCGGGCCTATGAGGTTCTGAGCTGCCAGCCCTTTCATCTGAAGCGACTGCGAAAATTGCTGCGGCGCGAGGGGTTTTTCCCCGAGGAAATAAAAAAGCGCCGCTTCCCCATGGACGCCCAAGAACTCCGGAAACTGCTCAAAACGCACTCGGGCGAATACCCGGTTACCTTGATCGCCACTCGGATTTGCGAACAGCCCGTGGTGGCAATTTGCAAAAGGGTGGGAAATTAAGCAAATTATATATTAAAATACGAGGAGTAATGCACCCCATGAAAAACCACAAATTTACTCTAGGTGGCGCCTTGATTGCGGCCTCCCTGATCTACCTGTTCATTACCTCGGTCGAGCAATCCGCAGCCACCCATATGACTCTTTCCACCTTGATGCAAACCGCGACCAACGACTTTGACAGACAGCGAATTCAACTGGGCGGCTGCACTGTGGTAGAAGGCTCTATCCAGTGGGATCAATATCGCCACCGGCCCGAGTTCACAATTACGGACGGAGACCGGGTGATGAAGGTCAGGTACAGAGGCAACGGGGTGCTACCCGATACCTTCAAAGATAAGGCCCAGGTAGTTCTGGAAGGCCACTATAACAACAAAAAACAATTTTTCGAGGCTCAGGTGGTTTTTGCCAAGTGCCCATCCAAATACGAAGGGCAGGACTACCAGGGTCACGTCGAAGCAATGAAAGTACGAGACGCTAAAGAGACCGCATGGTAGAAATCGGCTATTTCTCTCTTTGTCTGGCGCTGGTAGCCGCCGGCTACGCCCTGGTAGCTTCGCTCGTGGGCGCCCGACGCCAACACCTGGGCCTGGTGCGCAGCGGCGAACGCGGCATGCTGGCCCTGACTGGCCTGCTCACCGTGGCCGTAGCCGCCCTGTGGCACGCCCTGCTCACCCACGATTTCGAGGTCCAGTACGTGGCCGAAAACAGCAACCGCGCCATGCCCACTCTCTATACCGTGGCCGCTCTGTGGGGTGGCCAGAATGGCTCACTGCTTTTCTGGAACTGGCTGCTGTGCATATATGGCGCTGTAGTGATACTCTGCAACCGCCATCGCTACCGCTTGCTCATGCCCTACGTGGTGGTAGGTATGGCCGGCTCGGGCCTGTTTTTCACCTTCCTGAATCTATTCGGCGCTGATCCTTTTACCCGCCTGCCCTTCGCTCCGGCCGACGGGCGCGGTCTCAACCCGCTTTTGCAGCACCCGGTTATGGCCATCCACCCACCCTTGCTCTACCTCGGAATGGTAGGCATGGCCGTGCCCTTCTCCTTTGCCCTGGCTGCCCTGTGGAGCCGGCAACTGGACACCACCTGGCTGCGGGCAGCGCGGCGCTGGCTGCTAATTCCGTGGACTTTTCTGGGTGCTGGACTGTTGCTGGGGGGGCGGTGGGCCTACGAAGAATTAGGTTGGGGAGGCTACTGGGGCTGGGACCCGGTGGAGAATGCTTCCCTGATGCCCTGGCTGGCGGCCACGGCACTGCTGCACTCGGCGATGATCCAGGAACGCAAGGGTATGCTCAAGGTGTGGAATTTGGCTTTGGCCGTCATCACCTATGGGTTGTGCATTTTCGGCACATTTATGACCCGGAGCGGCATCATCGATTCGGTCCACGCATTTGCCAAATCGAATATCGGGCCGTTTTTCTCTACGTTTCTGGTGGTTTTGCTGCTGTTTTCCTTCGGTCTTTTGTGGAGTCGGCGCAAAGACTTGAAAGCCGAGAATCGGCTGGAGTCCTTCGCCTCTCGGGAAACGGCGTTTCTGCTGAACAACTGGATTTTACTGGGGATGTTGTTTGCGGTTTTGTGGGGCACGGTATTCCCGCTCTTGTCGGAAACGTTTACCGGGGAAAAGATCACGGTGGGACCACCGTTTTTCAATCAGGTCAATATCCCCATCGGGCTGGTGCTGTTATTTCTGACCGGCGCCGGGCCACTCTTTGCGTGGCGACGCACGTCTGCGGCCAGTCTACGGCACAATTTCAGCGTGCCCTTGCTGGCGGCTGCCGGCACGGGCCTGGGGGTGTTAATTCTGGGAGTACGGGACGGATATGCGCTGATGTCGCTGAGTTTGTGCGGTTTTGTGGGAGGCAGCATCTCTATGGAGTTTCACCGGGGGGCACGAGCACGCCAGCGCAATGCAGGGGAGTCCTACCTGCAGGGGTTATATGGTCTGTTGAGCAAGAATCGCCGGCGCTACGGGGGCTATGTAGTACACGTAGCGATGATCGTATTATTCGTGGGCTTCACCGGCAAGGCTTTTACGGTGGAACAGGAGTTCGTGCTGGCTCCGGGCGAATCGATTTCAGTCGAAGATTACACGGTGCGCTACGAAGCGCTGGCCGAAAGTGAAGACGCCAATAAAACGGTCGTGGCCGCGGCGCTGAGTTTGTTCCAGGGCGACACATTTCTGGGGACTCTGCTACCGGCATGGCATCACTACAGATCCTTTGACCAGCGCACCACGGAGGTTTCTGTATACTCGAGTTTACGGGAGGACTTTTACCTGATCCTGGTGGGTAATAGTGAAGACGACAGCGCCAAATTTCAGGTATATATCAACCCACTGGTAAACGCTGTATGGTTGGGCGGCCTACTCTTTGTGCTGGGCTCATTGTGGACGATGTGGCCCACGGAGCGAGATCGCCGTCTGGCAGCTCTGGACCGCCGCACCGTCCAGGGGCTGCCCGTGAGCGAATCCGCCTCACTTTAGCAAAAAAATAAATATAGAAAGCGCTATTTTTGTGCGTATCCTGTTCTTTGCGACCCTGATCGCCCTATCCGGCCCTACACTGAGCAGCAGTGCCACCTCAGCGGCAGTGAAAGAAGTAGCCCAAGACCTGGTCTGCCTCTGCGGCGACTGCAACCGCGAATCCCTGGCCACCTGCCTGTGTGGCTTTGCCGCCAGTCTGCGCCAAGAACTGAACGCCGATCTGGACGCCGGCAGGACCCGTCAGCAGATTATCGACCAATTCGTCGAACAGTTTGGCCCAGTCGTCCTGGCCACACCCCCGGCAGAAGGGTATAACCTGTTGGCCTGGATCGCCCCGGCAGCAGCGCTGATTCTCGGCATTGCCATGGTGCGCTCGGTACTCCTCAGCTGGCGCCGCAGCCCCATCGCGCCCCCGGAAATAGACTCCACTGCCAATTCGGACGAGGCAGAAACCGCGGAGTACGAAGACCGGCTCCGCCGAGAACTGGACCGCTTCGACAGCCGCTGATCTCGTTATGGACTATCTCATACCCATGGGCTGTGCCGCCCTGCTGGTAATTTTCGCCCTCTATGTGGGGCGTCCCCTGCTCGACGTGCGACTGCGGACAAAGATGTCATCCTCCCATGCTCCGACCCAGCAATTGCAAGAGCGCAAGGAGGAGCTCTATGCCACCATAAAAGAGCTCGAACTCGACCGCGACCTGGGCAAACTGCACCAGGAGGACTACCTGCCCCTGCGTCGGGATCTCGAATCCAAGGCCCTCGCCCTGCTGCAGCAACTGGATCAGCTGAATGGACGCACCCACGCCGAAAACCTGCGCATGCGGATAGAAGAGGACGTCGCAGAACTGCGGCGCCCACCTGCTAGTAGACCCCAGTGCCCTTCTTGTGGCGCCCACCCCCGTGCAGAAGACCGGTTCTGTTCGCAGTGCGGTACACCCTTTGGGGAAATGGAATGAGGAAGTGGCGCGCGGATTCTGTATTCCCAAAAACTTTCTGGGCATTGCTGCTTATGAGCTCGACACTCACTGCGGAAACAGTGCGGGGCTATGTCATCAACCCGATCAGCGGTGCGCCTGTGGGCAATGCCGAAATAGCTTTTTTCATCAGCCAGGACGGCCAGGTCAGCGAAATTCTGCGCAAGCCTGCGGATACACAGGGCCGCTTTGCCTTTTCCGGCCCCTTTCTCAAACCCGAACTAAGCTTTGTGCTGGTGGCTCTTTACCAGGGCATACCCTACCCCTCCTCCGAACTTCAAATTGGGGCCCAGAGGGAAATCATCCTGGAAGTCTACGAGCCCACGACGGTGGACGAAGAGATTCGCCTGGCTTCCCACACCCTCTTTCTAAGTCTGCGCTCGGAAGGACTGGAGGTGGCCCAGTTCGTCCAGGCCGACAACCAGGGAGAAAAAACCTACGTGGGCCAGCTCGAAGGTACGGCCCGTCGGGTGACTGAATTTGCCTTGCCCGCAGGCGTCTTCGAACTAGCTGGAAACCTGAACCCGGCTGGCGAAAACCGCTTTTTCGACAACCGTCCCCTGCCTCCGGGGCTTTCCCAAATCACTTTTAACTTTCGGCTGGATCCCCAACGACTCGACGGCGGCTACCTCCATCAGGTACTTTATCCCACTGATCAGCTAGAAGTCTATCTGCAGCCTGCTGCCGCAGAGCCAAGTTCGCCTTTCGAAGACCTGGGCACGGTAGACTTACACGGCGAACAGTATCGTCGCCTAGGACTCGATAACCTGCAACGGGGCCAAAAGGTATTGATCCCGCTGCCGCTGCCGCCGCCGCCGCTGCGCTGGATCCTCAAGTGGATAGCGTTGGGCACCGTCGCGCTCACCCCCTTTCTGGCACTGGCGCAGCGCCCAGCGCCAGCGGTTTTGCAAAAACCGGATCTCGAGACCTTGAAACGACAACGCCTGGAACTCATCCAGCAACTGGCCCAACTCGACGACGCCTATGCCGAAGGCCTGGAAGAACCCCGCTATCTCCGCAAAAGAGAGCGCCTGATGGGCGAAACCCTGGCCGTATACCACCAGTTGGAGAACCTGGATGAGCACGAGCGGACCTGATCCCATTCTCCTCGAACAGGTCAGCAAGAATTTTGGCTCTTTTTTAGCCCTTGACCGGGTCAGTCTGAGTCTGAGCAAGGGCCGCTTTGCGCTGCTCGCTGGTTCCAACGGTGCCGGCAAGAGCACCTTGCTAAGGCTGCTGGCCGGCCTTTGCAAACCCAGCAGTGGTCGGGTATTGATCCAGGGAGCCGATCCTGGGCGCACCCCGACAGTGCGTGCCACCATTGGCCTACTCTCGCACCAGACCTTGCTCTACGACGATCTGAGCGCGCGCGAAAATCTGCTTTTCGCCACCCGCCTCTACGACCTTCCAGAACGCGCCGACCGGGTGAGCCAGGCCCTGCTCCACGCCGGCCTGGAAGACCGTCAGCACCACCGGGTCCGCACCTTTTCGCGCGGTATGAAACAGCGCCTGGCCCTGGCCCGAGCCACCCTGCACCAACCCTCTATCCTGCTTTTTGACGAACCCTACACCGGCCTCGATCAACGCGCCTCCGACACCTTGAGCCGGCAACTGAGCGATCTCGCTGCCCAGGGCTGTACCAGCCTCCTGGTAACCCACAAAATGGACACGGCGGCCCAGTTGATAGACCACCTTTTCATCCTCAAACGAGGATGCATCTGCCACGATGAGCCGTGGGCTCCCGGCAGGGCCGCCGAGCTGCACGCCGTATACGAACGACACCTGGAAGAAAACCTGTGAGTTTTACCGCCCGCACTTTGGCAATCCTGCACAAGGATATTCTGACCGAATGGCGCACTAAAGAACGACTGAGCTCCATGGTATTCTTTGTCTTGCTGGTCCTGCTGGTATTCAATTTTTCATTCGAGCTGGGAGGTTTTGCACTGCACGAAATCGGTCCGGGTGTGCTGTGGTCGGCCTACGTCTTTGCCAGCCTGCTTGGCCTCAACCGCACCTTTGCAACCGAACGGGCCAACAACTGCCTCGACGCCCTGCTGCTGGCGCCGGGAGATCGCGGCGCCGTGTACCTGGGCAAAATGCTGGGCAATATGCTCTTTCTACTCGTCATCGAGTTGCTCAGCTTGCCTTTTTTCGCCCTCTTCTTTAATCTTCCCGTGGGGGATTACTTGCTGCCGCTGCTGGGAATTCTCTTCCTCGGAGCGGCCAGTCTGGCCTCGGTGGGCACCCTCTTTGCCATCATGGCCGGCAACGCCCACCTGCGCGAACTTTTGCTGCCGCTGCTATTACTGCCCATGGCCATGCCAGCGCTGATCTCCTGTGTTGAGGCCACGGCCGAAGTCTTCAAACGGAGCCGCATCGAGATGCTCTTTCCGCACCTGCAAATTCTCGGGGTGTATGTGGTAATTTTTACCACGCTATCGCTTTTACTATTCGAGTACGTAGTCGAAGAGTAGGGAAACTCTATCCATGTATGGCAGTTCAAATTGGTTATTTTCGACCCTGGTTTTTTTCAGTATGGCCGTGGCGCTCTGGGCCGTCTTTCTATACGCACCCACCGAGCGCGAAATGGGCATCGTCCAGCGCATCTTCTACTTCCACG
>CAXFTV010000562.1:0-8785 GCA_964005845.1 uncultured bacterium | reverse complement strand
GGTCGTCGCAAAACCCCGCGATTGCGACCTTTACCTCGCGGCCCTCGACCGCAGCTGCGGCCAGGGCATCTAGCGAGCCCTCTGTGGTCGCCCCATCGGCGTCGTGTGCATAGACCTGCTGCCATTGGTCGCAGACCAAAAACCGGAAGCTGTCGAATTCGTAGATGAAATTGCTGGAGGGCGCATTGGTATCCGCATCCCAGCTGTCCAGCTGGCGATACTTGGGCATGTCGGCGTGGGACTTTACCGCCGATGGACCCGGCTCGCCAGCCGCGCGCTGGCCGTCCAGAAAAGGCCGGGCGATGGCCTGATGACCGTCCTGATTGTATAGAAAAAAGGACATCGACGCGCGCGGCCCGAATCCCTGCTCGAACGAAACCGGCATCCGCAGGTTCTGAATTCCGGCCACCCAGCGCTCCTCCATCAGATAGACTACGCGGAAGTCCATTATTTCGCGCACGCGTTCCGCATTGGCCGAACTGGTGTCGATGTGCTCGTCAAAGCGAAAGACGGTGCCGACGCGCAAGTCGGCCCCCCTGCCGATGGCGGCACCCAGCGCCGCCGCACTGCCGGCAACGGTCTCACGCGCTTCGTCCAGTTCCAGCTCACATGTCCACCCTGCCATGATGCCCTCCTCTCCTGATGCGGGAAGACAGAATAAATCTATGCGCAGATATTTTAAAGGGGCTTCAATTAGCGGCTAACACGGAAGGGCATACCACCCGCATACGCGTCCCTCGCTGCAACCGCTCAACCTCCAGCCGCCCATCCAACTGCGCCGCCAGCGAGTTGATCAGTGTCAAGCCGATTCCCCCGTCCCCATCCTTTTTCTCCACTGGCAACCCCACTCCATCGTCGACTACCTCGACCACTAGTTCCCCCATCCCCCCCTGCGACAAGCCCACCCGCACCAATCCCCGTTCTCCCTCTGGAAAAGCGTGTTGCAAGGCATTCGTGATCAACTCGTTGACGATCAACCCGATCGGCACCACCTGCTCTATGTGGACTCCTAACTGCACTCGCTCTATCTGTAATTCTACCCCTTCGGGAAAGAGCGACTGCAACTCCTCTACCAGCCTTGCCAGATACTGCCCCAGGTCGAGTTTCCCCATATCACTCCCCAAGTGGAGCCACTCGAGCGCATGCGTCATTGCCCTGAGTCGACTCAGGGCATCTTCCAAAGGCAGCTTTGCAACCTCGTCCGTGCGGCGAATCTGCATCCGGAGCAGACTCATCATCACCTGCATATTGTTCTTCACCCGGTGATGTAACTCTTTGAGCAGAACCTCCTTTTGCTGCAACATCTCCTCTAAATCGCCATTGTGTTTTTCCAGCGCGCGCAAATCCTCCACGCGCCGGAAACCCTCCGAAAGCACCTGAGCTACTTCCTCGAGAAGCTTGATCTGCTCCTGCGAGAATGCATTTTGCTGGACACTATTGACGGCCAGAGTGCCATGCGAGAAAGGAATATCCAGCACCGAGCGAATCGGCACACCATAAGATGTACCCAATTGTTCCCGCTCCTCATGGGGATCTTCTGCTTCGAGATCTGGACGATAGGCTGGCACGCCGCTCTGCCAGCATTGAAATACCACATGGTCCTCCTCAAAACCCCCTAATTGCATCCATTTACCTTCCTTGGCAGCATTGGAATATTGAAACATTGGCTTTTCAAAGGAAAAGTCCACCAGGTTGATCCCACAATACGCATAGGGTAATTCCAAGTCGTCCAGACTTCTTTTCAGGACCTCCGAGACGTGTTCGATATCGCCCGCACTCTTCATCTTCCAGACTTCTCCCCTGATTTGTCGCAGAGCATTGGACTGCCTGAGCCTTTTTTCGAGACCGGAATTGATTCTGACAATCTGATCCTGGCGCTTACCAGCCAGGCGAGCAAAAAAACCTAGAAAAAAAGGGGCTGTATCGATTACCCAGTGCAGGGGTTGTTCGGCCTGGACCAGCAAGATATTCGCCAGCGAAAAACCCAACTGCTGGCCATAGAGTTCGAAGCCCACCGAAAAAATGGGAAAGCAACACCCGAACAAAGCACCGTAGAGGGTATACTTGAAAGTGTTATTATGCCCTGAAGCAGATTTATTTCCATCCATTTTTTTAAAAATACCCTATCCCCTTAAGCTTTTGCCGCATTGTGAATACTAGCATAGCACCGCCCATACCAGTCCAGCACAAACCGGGACTTGAAACGCCCCTTCCCCCCATTAACAATCGCCCTCGACACATCTTCCCTCTTGGTAAATTTTCTCGCTCGTTATGCTCCCATTTTCGTCATACCAAATCCAACTTCCATCATTTTCCCCCCCCCTGTAATTGCCTTTTAACCTTATCAATTTACTCTTGTAGTACCAAAGATATTTTCCATCTAATTTTCCTTCTATATAGTTTCCCTCCCCTTTTAGCTCGGCACTTTCGTAATACTCGAAGAACTTGCCGTTCTTTTTACCATGCCTGAAGTATTCTTCCCTCTTTATTTTTCCATCGGGGAAATATTCTACGAAATTGCCCTCCCACCTCTTACCCTCTTTGTATTCCAGCTCGGATATTATACTCCCATCCTCACCATAACGGGCCCACCTCCCGTCCTTCTTGCCGAGCTTGTAGTTTTCTTCAATCTTAATATTATCACTATCCCAATATTCGACGTATTCGCCACTCCATTTTTTCCCACCATTATAAGTTATTGTAGTCTTTTTAACATCTGCACTATACTTATACAGACTCCATTCGCCATCCTTCACATCCTTTGTATATCTACCAACTTCTCTATACCTTCCATCCTCATAATAAGATTTATACCATCCGTGTTTTAGACGTTTATTGTTCTCTGGATCAAAGTAATACTGGTATTCTTCCCGCTTCTCCCCATTATCGTATTTCTGTGTCCACAGCCTCTTCCGCGGCCCAAACAGCTTTTTCATCATCTGTTTCATCACCCTACTCTCCATAACAGGGAGGCACAGTAAGAAAGATATAGAAAATTACTGGTCCTCGGCGAAAGCCTGGTAGCGACACGGGCCCTCGGCCTCAGCCGAATCCTAGCGCACTCCCATCCGACCATTGGTCCCGCTTATAAACCTCCGCAAGCGACGCCTTTCCCCCTTCACCGCTTTTGCATTTACTCAACTACCGAGGGCACCGGCATGCAGACGGCGGTCCTAAATGTGGAAGATGTAGAGGTCGCGCTCCTCGAGCGGCAGTTCGATCCAGGCACCACCCTGCCGATGGCTTTCGGCGACGGCGATGGTGGCCTCGGTTATGTGGTGGGCGATGCCGATATGGCCGCGGGTGGCCCCCCCCGACTCGCGAGCGGTGGCCAGGTCCTCAAGGCAGCACATCGTCGTGCTGCTGGCGACGACCTCGGGAAAGGGGACCTCCTCCCACAACTGCCGTCGGCCATGCTGAGCCCCGGGTTGGCGCAGCGTGACCCTGGCCCCGTTGTCGAACGAGCGGATCGAGCCGGCGCTGCCGATGATCTCGAATTCCCAATAACCGCCCGGGATCGTCCAGGCCTCGACGCCGTTGGCAAAGCGCAACTGGTAGGTAGCCTGCGGGTCGGCGGCAATGTGGTTGCCCTCGATGATGAAGTCACGGGGCAAAAGTTCGCCGCGCACCGCTTCGATAGGAGGGTCGCCGATGAGGTAGGAGATGGTGTCGATCGAGTGGATATGACCGTGCATCAGACTCGAGTCGGCGTAGTGGACCACCGTTTTGACTTCGCCGATCCGGCCTTCTTCTATGGCCTCTTTAACGACGTCGTAGCGATTGTCGAAACGGCGCAGGACGCCGGTATTTAAAAGCGTGTTGTTGCGCTTCAGGGCATCGCGGATCTCGTCGGCGCGCGCCATCGAACTGGCCATGGCCTTTTCGACAAAGAGCATCGGCACGCCCAGATCGGCGCTGGCCACGGCCAGGTCCGCGTGCGAGTCGCCGCGGAAATTGGCGTCGGGGGCCTGGTTGGCGGGTTTGGGCAGGCAGGCGGCTGTACAGACGGCGACGAGGTCGGGTTTTTCCCGCTCGATCATGGTGCGGAAGTCTTCGTAGACGGGGGTGCCCCAGCGCGCCGCAAAGGCATCGCGCCTTTCGGGCAGCAGATCCGCCCCGGCGACGAGTTCCAAGCACTCGCTGGCTTTGGTGGCGGCGGCGACCGAGTAGGGAACTCCGGAGCGGCCTTCGTCATCGATGGTACTGCCCATGCGGCCGAGGCCGATGATGCCTACTTTATGGATTGCCATTGGGATCTCCTTTTAGAGGTCTAAGTTTTATAGTAGCTATATTTATAGAACTTCAGGCCAGGAGCGTCAAGGTTCACTTTTGCGACGCGGCCCCAGGGGATTTTGAGATAGTATCTAAAACCACCTGCTTGCCCAGGTGCACCATCCCGGCTCTTTTCGTACATTAAAAACCCAATCGCCCAGAATTGAAAATCCAAGGACTCGACAAACCCTTTCCACCCAAGGCCAACTATGCTCACCCGGGCCCAGGTAGATCATTTTGATGTATTTGGTTTTCTGCACTTGAGCCAGGTGTTCAAAGCGGAGGAAATCGACATCCTGAGCCAGGCCGGCAAAAGTGTCTGCAGCGACCTGCTGGGGCACGTGCCGACGAGTGGCGATGTAATCTGGCATCAGCCTTTCGTCGAATTGCATCCGACTTTGATCGACCTGATCGCCGACGAGCGCATCTATTTGCCAATGCGCGATTTATTGGGTGAAAACTTTATCTGGGTGGGCTCCGAGGGCATGTATGGATTTTCGGATCGCTTGCGCAATCACCACTGGCATTCGGACGGCGACCAAGATACGCGCAAGCTCGCCTATAGACATATCAAGTGTATGATCTATCTCGATCCCCTGCGCCGAGAAAGCGGTGCGTTGCGGGTCATCCCCGGCTCCCACCGCTTGCCGCTAAACGAAAGGCTGCAGCCATTTCAAGATGACCACACCAGAGAACGGCCGACTTTTTTTGGTCTGGAAGGCGAGCGAATACCCGCCTATGCGATCGAAACAGACCCGGGCGATGTGGTCCTATTCAATCAGTGGCTGTTCCACGCCGTCTACGGGAAAACGGGGCATCGCCGGACCATCGTTTTGAAATTTGCCCGGTGGCCGGCCGATGCAGAGCATTTGGCCATGCTGTGCGCCAAGAAAGACCGCATAGCAGAGCCCCACGAAGCCCTGCGCCGAAGCGAAAACCCGCGCCTTCGGCAACTGGCCGAAAGGGGGTTGGAACTCGGCGCTCTTGCAAGCCGCAAAAAAGCAGAAATTGTGCCCTGAAAACCTTCACTCTCCCCTTGCCTCAAGCCCGGGCTCTTCTGCTTTGGCGTGCCTGAGCAGCCACTCGACTACTTGCCGCGAAAACGAACGCCCCAACTCGGGCGAGTGCCCGGCTCCCCGCATGGTCCACAGTTCGGTATCCCCACCTGGCTCACAGTCCGCATAGGCGCTAACCACCGTTTCACTCCCCGCTCGACTGCTTAAAAGGTCGAGCGAATCGCGCAAAGTGGGCGTTGAAGGGCAGCGATTCATCCGCGCCCAGCCAGCGACGGTCTCGTTGGCGCTGGGATAGCGTCTAAACAGGATAGTCCCACCCGCAAAGCGAATAACCTGATCCTCGGTGCCGTGAATCTGCAGTACGGCAACGGGATTTGCAGGTGCACACTGTGCTGCATCGGCCCAGGCAGCACCTGCCAGACTTGCCACAGCGCTGACCCAGGCCGATTTTTCGCAGGCCATGCGATAGGCCATGAAACCACCGTTCGAATGGCCGAAAAAATAGATGCGCGACGCGTCGACTGACAAAGCGCTACGGATGGAATCGCTCAGGGCGGAGAGATATTCGACGTCGTCCCCATTCGAATCTATAAATTTGCAGCAGGCGTCTGTCGCGTCCCAGAACCTGGAGCCCCACCAGTTCTCCCTGCCATCGGGATGGACATAAATAAATTCCAATTCATCCGCTAAAGCCCTCAGACGCACATAATTTTCAGCCCTCTGACCCGAGCTCGTATAACCGTGCAGGAAGAAGAGGAGCGGTAGCGGCCGGTCGGGGTCGTAGGAGGGCGGCACATTGACTGTGACGGGGCCGCGGCCAGCGTCAACCCTCATATCAGCCAGCGCACTCGAAGACCAGGACAGGCCGATCAGTAGAAAGATTATCGAATAAGTACATGGTCTAAGCATATGATTCACTATGGCCTCGAATGAGAACCCACTTTTATCAGCGGCACCTTCCGCCAGACATGGCATTCGCCGCCCCTCGATCGCCTGGAGTCCTAAAGCCAAATTTGCCAGGGGATCTTTTTCGATTTTCGCCTAGCGGCCAAGCGCCGGCAGCGACGCCTGCCAAGAAATACTTGTGTCTCAAATCGAAAAAGGATCAGTTCCCAGGAGGTCAGGTCAGTCCTATCGGCCTGAAAAACCCGGGCGCAAAGAGGGAAGAATTATATTTCTTGAAAATACCTAATTCCATATTTAATTTAGTCTCTCTGCCCCAATTCCCAGGCGAGTTTCAAAGGGGTTCTACTTTAACGAGAATTGAAGAGATGAGATTTTTCAATAAATATTACTTCCTCGGCCTTGGCTCCGGTGTAGCGCTGACTTTTTTTCTGCTCTTCCTCTTCGCAATTATCTTAATCCCAAGCCCCGAAGATATGGAAGCCATGTTAGAGCCGCCCGACTTTCCAAATTCTTCACAAGTACCCGTCTATGGCCAGACTGATTTTCTCTGGTCTGTGCAAAACCTCGAAGAGATGGAAATACCCCTTTCTCAGTTTGAGGGGAAAGTAGTTTTTATAAATTTTTGGGCGACTTGGTGCGGACCTTGCGTTAGCGAAATGCCGAGTATTCAAAACCTCTACGATTCTTTAAAGGATGAGGACCTTTCCTTTCTCCTCATTTCGGACGAAGACGGGGAAACGGTCCGGGACTTTATGGAGAAAAAGCAATTCAGCTTCCCGGTGTACCTCCGTGGCCCGGATGTGCCAATTGTTTTTGAGTCGGACGCAATACCGACAACTTTTATCATCGACCGCGATGGAAGGATCGTTTTAAAGCATGTAGGCTCGGCAAAATGGGATGACGAGTCTACGCTGCATTTTCTCCGTAGCTTATTGTAAGGATACCTCACGAGGCGGCGCATAATGAAATTTCTCCTGGTACTCGGGATCTCCTTTGATTTTGGCGATGCGGCTCCGCCCAAAGAGGAACAAAAGCGCCTGACTGATTCCCACAAAAAAATTTGGCCAGTAGAAGACAAGAGCGATCTGGCAAAAGCGATTAGCTCTGAGACGGAATGGCTGGTCGAGAGCATTCGCTATAAGGAAATACCGCCCGAGGTGGCGAGCAATCCCCTCAAACGGCAGGCTATGGAACTGGTCGCCCACAGCGATGACGGAGCCCTGCTGGATAAGATGCTAAATGACTTTCCCGGTTCAGAATCGGTCATCAAAAATCTCGTCCGCAGAAGAGGACAAATAAAGTCGCGCTCCTAGTTTTAAAATCGCGATATTTTTCACCCTATTGTACATAACTGCCAGGTCTCGATGCCTTAGGCACCTCTGTGAGTTCGATGAGATAGGAAAATAATATTTCTGCATATTTGACGGACTGAGATCAACCGGGCGATACATTAATGCCCATGCCCGCTATAAGAGTTCTGGATTCTTCATCCAGGGCAATGTATCCTGCGCTTAGCAAACTGCGGATATAAAGTTTGTTGTAGATGAAGGGAAAGATGAACCAGGGCAGTACCGTCGGAATAAGTAGAAACTGAAGAAAGGACCAATTTCTATCATTTCGGTAAAAAGCTACGATAAAACCCAAACAAAGTGTCGTCCAGGAAAATCCTACCGGGGCCTCTTTGACCTCTCCGCTTTTGGAATGTCTAAGTGAGACTTTAGCTGCAGCCATCGTCAAATTTCCGCTTGAATGATTTTTGGATTCGCTTCATATCCCAGGCTATTAGCAGCCCGATTATACAACTGGAAAAATGCCTTATGTTTGGCTAAACTCCGCATCCCGCACCTGCTCGGATCGCACGGGGATGCAAATACATGACTCGGCTCCTGCTCTCAAGAACGGACCTGCCCTAGTGGCCCTGCCCCAACGCTCTCACCCATTCCTCGATACAGAACTCCAGCCACCGCCGGCCGGCATCAGCACCGGCACCTTGCGCGCACTGCATCCTGCACCTGTTCGGGTCGCATGTGGATCAGGTAGATGGTTAGCCCTCTTTCAAGTTGGGATCGCGGGGAAGCAGTTCGAGGGGCATGACGATATTGCGGCGCTCGGGCGTCAGTCGCGCCAGCAGTTCCGCCGACGGCCGGTATCCATGCCGAAAATTTCCCCACGAGGGCCCGTAGCGAAATACGATGACCCGGCGTTCTCCACTGTTGATGCGCCTCGCCGAGCCGTGAGAGAGTCCATCGACGAAAACGAGGGCATCTCCAGCCTCCATGTACAGCTCGAGGGCACCCTCCAGTCCCTCGACGTGTTGACCCTGGGTTCTCGTGTTGTGGGCCGCTGCATCGGGGTGGATGAAGTTCGACTTGTGACTGCCGGGAATGACGACCGTCCCGCCGTCACCGGGTTCGATGTCGGTAAGGGCCATCAGCACGTTGACCTGGCCACACATGAAGCGACCGCCGTGGTAGCGGTACTGGTTGCGATGGATCGGCGGGTAACCACCGGAGTGGAGTCCGATCCCTTCGCCGGGCAGGCGGAAGTTGGCGAAGCACTCGTCAATGAAGAGTGGACCGTGGTGGTAGTCG
>CAXFTV010000561.1:0-5481 GCA_964005845.1 uncultured bacterium | reverse complement strand
GCCGATAAATGGGCACCTGCTGGGCAGGGGCCGCTGCCTCCCATACCGCACGTCGACCCGGATGGGAGGCAGCGGCCTCAATGGGCTGTAGCTGAACCTGCGGCAATGGTGCGATTTCGACAATAGAGACCTTCAGATGAACCAACTCTATAGTCTCGTCTTCGAAGTGGTAGCCATAAAATTCGTGGTGGCGCTGGTGAAAGCGCTCCAGCGCACCACGCAAGCCTTCCCGCTGGCGGTATTCGATATCCTGCTCGTAGTTTTGTTGATAGTAGCGCATGCTGATGAACAAGCTCTTGCGGCTTTCGCCCCGCAGGCCTTCCTGTTCGATCTCTTTTCCGGCCTCCTCCAGCATGGCTGCATAGCGCTCCTGCAGCTCACCCTCTCCGACCTCTGTATGGCGTGCTGCAAAAGTGTGGATCTTTTCGACTCGCAATTCCGAAATAGCTGCACCAAAGGCCGAACACAGTCCCGGATGGGGCGGCACCACGACCCTTTTGATGCCCAATTTGCGGGCAATGGCCACGGCATGGAGAGGCCCGGCTCCGCCAAAAGCTACCAGCGCGAAGTCGCGCGGATCAATACCCCTTTCTATAGTGAGCAGGCGAATGGCATTGGTCATGTTTTCATCGGCGATCTCGACGATGGCCAGGGCCGCTTGCTGCGGAGAAACCCCCATGCTTTCTGCCAGGGGTGCAATAGCGCGAGCAGCCAACTCGGGATAAAGTTCAATTTCACCTGCTAGGAAAAAAGCTGGATTCAAGCGTCCCAGCACCAGATTGGCATCGGTCACCGTGGTCAAATCGCCGCCGGCCCCGTAACAGGCAGGACCGGGCACGGCCCCGGCACTTTGCGGACCGACATTGAGCATGCCGCCTTTATCTATCCAGGCGATGGAGCCACCACCGGCACCCAGGGTCCGGACTTCGATTATTGGCAGCGCCACCGGCAGACCCCATTCGATCTCAAATTCGGTAGTAAATTTCTGTTCCCCATCGCTCACCAGCCCCACATCGCAGCTGGTGCCTCCCATGTCCAGGGTAATGGCGTTATTAAACCCCGCAGTTTTTGCAAAGTACTTGCCCCCGACAATGCCGCCGGCCAGACCCGAAAGCAGGATATCGACCGGGCGACCCGGCGCCCGGTCCAGCAGAGTAGTGCCGCCGTCCGATTTGAGCAATGAACACGGCCCCCCGATGCCGCTGTTCTTCAGAGCAGCGCCTAGATCGCGGCAATAGTCGCCAATCAGCGGTTTGACGAAAGCATCGGCCAGAACCGTACTCGAGCGTTCGTATTCACGCCAGATCGGCGCCACCTGGTGGGACAGAGAGACCGGAATGTGCGGAAAGGTCGCGGCGAGAAAATGGGCCAGTTCGAGTTCGTGTGCCGGATTGATATAAGAGAACAACAGACACACGGCAAAAGAATCGATAGTCTGCTGACGCAGCAATTCCTCAATGCTGCTTCTTAACTGACCAAGGGAAGCCGCATCGAGCGCGACAACAACCTCTCCTCGGGCATCGATCCGTTCGCGCACTCCCAGGCAGTTGCGGCGCTTAACCAGTGGCTGCGGCTTGAGCCACTGCAAGTCGTATTCAGTCTTGCGATTAGTGCGCTGAATAAAGGGAATATCTTCGAAACCAGCCGTGGTGATAAAGGCAATATCCGCCCCGCGGCGTTGAATGAGGGCATTGGTTGCAACGGTGGTACCGTGCACAATGCGCTCGATATCCCTAGCGGGCAGCGCCGCCTTTTCCAGCACACTTGCAAAGGCATGCATCGGCGCATCGGGGGTGGAGGGATGCTTGGCAACCCGCACCGAACCATCTGCGGCGAGGGCGACAAAATCTGTAAATGTACCTCCGGTATCAATCCCAACAACACTCGGCATGGGTGGTTTTTCTCCTGCAAAGATAGGTGAACTTACCTGTGCAGCAGGCGAGAGGAAAAATTGTGCAGAAATTTTTCGACCAGTGGAAATATAGGCTGAAAACTCAGTACCGCAAAAATGGAAAAACCTACCCTTGATAACCGCTTTAAAATCCGGGCCATCCCACTATTTGTGGCCACGCCTGGCTCAGCAGGGGCTCTCGGCGATTGCCAGGAGCGCATATGCGCCCAAAGAAGCGACCGGCGCTCATTATCTCAGCGCAAAAGCAAGAGGCGCTGCGCACCGGTGAACTCGGCCGTTTGCAACTGGCAAAAGTAGACTCCAGTGGCTACCGCCCGGCCATCCTGATCACGGCCGTCCCAGACCTGCTGGTAACGGCCGGGTTCGAGTTGTTGCCACTGCCACTGCCGCAAGGGCCGGCCCAGCATATCGTAAATTTTGATTTCGATGGGCGCACTCCGGACGATATCAAAACGGATGGTGGTCTGGGCGTTGAATGGATTGGGATAACCAGCGTAGAGGGCGAACTGCGTCGGCCGCTTTTCTGCCGCCGCGGCGATCTCGGTCTGCCCCGGTTCCTCACTGAGGTAGGGCATCCAGTCAACCGCTCCCTTGATCATGGCATCGATTTCAGTAGTATCGATCGTGCCCCAGTAATTATCCCCTGCCGCCAAGGTCGAGGCGGCAAGATTCTCAACCGCGGTGGGATTGCCCAGGAAGACATTCCGGCTCAGGGTTAGGGGCAACCTGCTGCCCCTAACCCTGAGCGCTACCAGATTATCCTCGAAGATATTGTCCATCACGGTCGGTTGGGAATTATCCGACTCCAATCCCAGCGGGGTGTTCTCAAACTTGCTGCGCCGCACGATTAGCTCATCGACGCCCTTAAGTGCCAGGCCCTGATTATTGCGAAAATCACTTTGATCGACAATACCGGAAGCGCCTTCGCCCAGCACCAGTCCGGTGCCGATATTATCGGCAAAAAAAGTCGACCAGATCTCCACCGGCGCCTTTTCTATGCTCGCACCCGGCCCCAGGTTGCGCGTTAAGCGAAGACATTCAAAAATCACGCGTTCCAGTCCAACCGCCCACAAACCGCCGCTCTTGTTGCCGCTGATCTCACTGCGATGCAATTCCAGCACCCCTTCCCATTTACTCAAGTTGAGACCGTATTGGGCATTGCCTTCGACAATGCTATCCCACAGTTCGATCTTCTGCCCGCGTCCACCCACGGCGTAAAGTCCGGCGAGCGGATTTTCCGGATCTGCCCCACCGTTGTCCCGAATGCGGGTATCAATTGCTTCCAGTGAACAATTGCCCAGAAAGATACCCTGCCAACCGTTCTCCTTTATTTCGACATCGCGCAAAACCAGCTTACCACTACCCCGCACCAATAGGCCCCAGGGGGCATGCTTGGAGAAGGTAGTGCGGTCAATCTCGACCTCGCCGTTTATTAACAGTCGCAGCCCCCCCCCAGACGTGCGCTCCACGAGACCGTCCTCAAGCCACATTTTACTTGCGGCGCTAACCTCCCCGAGAAAACCGCCGAGGGCCTGCTCAATTTGCAGAAAGCGGGCGTGAACCTGGGCACCTGGTTCCAGGTACACCCCGTACCAGACCGAGTCCTGAACGCCGCTGCTTAGAGCGAAGCGCACCTCCTGCCCGGCAATGCCCTCCACTTTGAATCCTCCTTCGACGATAAGCTCCGTGCGCTCGGCATCGTAGCCACCACCACTGATATCCCCGCTGGTAAAACCGACCCGGGTACCGGCTTCCACCACCAGTTCCGAATTTTTCGGCACCACAAGATCGCGCGGGATATCAACGCGGCCGGACCAGCGCGTGGTACCCGCGGGCAGATGGGAGCGCACCAGATCGTGCCGGGCGTGGCGGATCCTCACGTCCTCCAGGTCGAGACTCTGGCCATTGAGGAGGTAGATGCCGCTCCAATCATGGGCTCGCGGCCGCTTCCCGGCGGCGGCAAAATTCACCCCTCCCCCTTCCATCTTCAGGTCCCCCAGGACCAGCAGTTCGCTCCGACCTGGATCAAAACCGCTTTGCCGGCTGTCCTGGCGAGGTTCAAAAAGCACCGTAGTCCCCCCGGCAATAGTCAGTGTCGCACCCCGCTCAACCACGACATCTCCCCCCAGGACGACTTCACCAGACCAGGTCGTATCCCTCTGGATATGACCTTCCAGAGGCTGCCCGAGCAAGATGTCCACAATCATGCGATCGCCCTCGGCGCGAATATTGTCTACTGCCATGCCCAGGGGCATATTGCGCCCCAAACCGGTGTGGGCACTCAGTGCCGGGTTGGTATCGTGAGCAAAGCGCGTCCAGCGCACCCCGTCGAAAGGATCGCTGGCATCGCCCTCGTTGCCATTGTGGGCACTATTGTAGGAGGAATCGCGGGAACGGAAATCCAGATTATCTCTTCCCCACACCGGGTCGGCCTGTCTGCCGGGGAAACCGCGATCCATGTACAGACCATCTGCACAGACCAGATCCACCTGCTTGTGGCGTTCCTCATCGTTGTCGGCGCGCTCGTCCACGTGCCAGATCAGCAGCCCACCAGCCGGGATATTGCGATCGTAATAACTACCTGACCTCTGGCGATTTTCCAGCAGAAAATACTCGTCCTGGTGGATCGGGATTTTGTAGACTTTGCCACCGCGATCGATATCTTCGATTACCACATCGCGCAAACTCTGCTCAACCTCCACCAGATTTTCATTGCCGACCCCGATCCACCCCAATCTGGCCAGCGACCAGGCCGAGAACGCGTTGGGGCCATCCTCGACGCCTTCTACTATCCAACCCAGCGTCCCCAAACCCATCAATCCCCAACGCCCGATGCCGGCACTTTCGAGCTCAAATTCAAGTTCGCCATCATCTCCCAGAGCACTCTGATCGTACAAATCCGGCAAACCCAGCACGTGACCGAATTCGTGGCACATCGAACCGGCTACGAGCGCGAAAACATGCCCCTGCTGGGTCGTGCCGCCAAAACCAGTGAAACGGCTGCGGATGCGGATGCGGCCCCCATTGGCTGCCGCGTCGTTGCTTATATAATCGGTTTCCAACCCCAGGGAGGCAAAGCCCGTTGCCTTGCCGATAAAAAACCCCTCTGGCCGACTGTTGAGGTTGATAAAAACGATGTCCACATAACCATCGTCGTCACCCGAGTTGGGAATGCGGTCTGCTCCATCGTTGTCGAATAATCCCATGTCCACATCCCGATCCGCCTGCTCCAGAATCTCCAAATTGAACTGGGCGAAAAGCCCAATGCCCCTCGGGGTCTCAGCCACATAGGCGGAGGCGACATCTAAAGAGGTATAGCGGCGTGGCAGTACCTGTCCCTCCACGCGCAACTGTCCCCTGGACATCTCGTCGTAAAAATGGGCAAAACTGCCCGGCAGCGTGCGCTTGAATAGATCCTGGGCCCAGGAAGGGGGCTCGTCGGGAATATTCTCACCCCTGAACTTGGCAAAAATGACCAATGCACTCAGACTGCCGCTAGTTGAAGCGGCAACTTTGCCGGCGGGAGGAGCTGCGGCCGGGTGGGCACAGAGAAACTCCCCGGCGGCGGG
>CAXFTV010000560.1:0-12040 GCA_964005845.1 uncultured bacterium | reverse complement strand
GCTATGTGTGGTCACCGAAACCGATATTGTTTTGGAGCCGGTGTCCAGGCCAAAATCGGGGTGGTGGTTCATTGCAGTTATGGTATTGACCAAATGATTAAGAAAAGAGGTAATGTCCTTAAAGTTAGCCAAAACGAAATCCCGCGAGATGATAATCCCATCCCGACTCCAGCCCGCCATGGTTTTTAATTCTTCATCCACTGAGGTGCTCGAAAGTAGGGTTTTATCTTCGCTCATAATGTTCAACTCCTCGATTGGGGGGGATGAAAATCTTCTCAAAGTCAATTTAAAATGCCCAGATAAACTGTCAACGGCAGAATGAGGTTTATCAGGGAGGTGCTAAAATTTCCCCCAGTCGCCGGGCGATGATACGCTCCTCGCCCTCTTGCAGGGTCTGTGGGCCAATGGTAAGGGCGTCGGTCGACGCGCTGACCAGGATGGCAGGTTCCCCTTCTTCAAGAGCGCGGGCTACTGCAGTAGCTTCTAGGGGGGCACTAGCATCGAAATGGATAGTCAGCATCGGGCTGGCGGGGGGAAACTGAGAGGTGTATGGAGGTTGGTACATGGGTTGGATACCCGCTACATTTTGCACCGCTGTAGCGATAAGCTGACAGCGCTTTTCCCACTCCTGGATAAGGGCTTCTTCGTCCTGTTCCATGAATAGCTCCACCGCTTTGACAAGGCCGGCGATCTCCTCTTTGCCTACTTTCATGCCTCGTCCAATAGCCGAATGGGGATTGCTATTTAGGGCGCAGGCCCGAATCAGATCCCGTCGTCCCAGAATCAGACCACTCGACTGGGGACCAAAGAGTCCCTTGCCACCGCTAAAAACCACCAGATCGGCCCCCATAGCCGTCAAGTCGGTCAAGTTGGAGCGGGGGGGAAGTTGGGCCGCAGCATCGACGATTACGGGGAGTTCGTGCCGATGGGCTAGGGCGATGATCTCCGGGAGTTGATCCTTGGGCTGGCTGCCCAGAAAAAAAACTAGGGCAGCAGTGTTTTTGGCAATACTCTTTGCGTAGTCATCGGCACTTACCTGGGAGTGGGTGCCGGCCTTGGCCAGGGAGCCGCCGCAGACTTTGAAGCCCTGGTGGATGTAGGTATGGCTATCGACCAAACTAATGATGAATTCGTTGGGGCGGCCTCCTATGTCGGGCAGGTTTTCCACAGCAGTTCGATCCTCTCCCGTGAGACATGCCGCGCCCGCCAGCATCATCCCACTGGCTGCTCCGGCACAGATGAAAGCAGCTTCGGCACCAGTGAGGGAGGCAATGTATTCACCGGCCTTTTCCTGGAGCTGATTCAGGGCGACGAAATGTTGTGAAGCTTCGACCATGGCCGCAACGACCGGGGCGGGCATGATCGACCCTCCCAGAGTCGTAATCGTCCCGCGGGCGTTGATGAAAGGGCGGACTCCGAGGCGAGTGTAGATGGACGGGGCACTCATTTTTTTGCTCCTGCAAAAGGGGTATGCGATTGACAGGCCCGGGACTAAAAACTAAGTTTTGAAACGTTTGCCGACAAGAAAAATAAGTTTTTCCAGCAAGGGGTCTATGGCGGCCAAAAGGTTAAATAAACGATCTACGGGGAAAAGTCTAGCAGTTCCGGACGAGAGTGTGAAGCTCACTCGACTTGGTGGTGTCAATGTCGCCGTTTCTCTGGAGTTGGGGCGTAGCGAAATCACCCTGGATGAGGCACGTCAACTAGGTGAAAAATCTATCCTGGCCGTCGATAAACTAGCAGATGAGCCGGTGGAGGTCTACGTCAACGGCAAACTTTTCGGCTATGGCAAACTGGTGATGGTAGGGGATAACTACGGAGCGCAGTTAATCGAGGTGGTGGGGACGCATTGAATCTAAAACCTTCGAGTTTGGGCAAAAAAAGGTGCGAGGAAAAATAAGCCCTCGCACCTTTTTTTCTTTACCACATCTGCTTAATGCATATGGCCGTGGCCGTGATCGTGGCCATGGCTATCATCCTCTTCTTCCTTCTCCTCTGTAACCATTGCATCGGTGGTCAAAAGGAGGGCGGCAATACTAGCGGCATTGCCAAGGGCAGTATGGACGACCTTGGTCGGGTCTATGACCCCCATTGCTACCAGGTCACCGTATTCTTCAGTGGCTGCATTGTAGCCATAGCTACCCTCGTTCAGTCTTATGTTCTCGACGATGATAGCCCCTTCCAAACCGGCATTGCTGGAGATTTGCCGCACCGGTTCTTCAAGCGCGCGCCGGATAATGCTGACACCTTGAGTCTCGCCGTCAGTGGCACCGTCCACGCCATCCAGGCTGCTTGTGCCGCGGATCAAGGCGACCCCACCGCCGGGCACGATACCTTCTTCTACTGCGGCCCGGGTAGCGTGCAGAGCGTCTTCAACGCGGGCTTTCTTTTCTTTCATCTCGGTTTCGGTGGCAGCTCCGACTCTGATTACTGCTACCCCACCGGCTAGCTTTGCCAGGCGCTCCTGCAACTTTTCGCGGTCGTAGTCGGAGGTTGTTTCGTCTATCTGGCGGCGAATCTGTTCGACGCGGCCTTTGATATCGGCTGTTTCGCCGGTGCCCTCGACAATAGTAGTGTTCTCTTTGTCAATGACGATGCGCTTGGTCTGTCCCAAGTCTGAAAGCTGGACGCTATCCAGTGAGATCCCGAGATCTTCGGTTATTACGGTCCCACCTGTGAGGATGGCGATATCCTGGAGCATTTCCTTGCGGCGGTCTCCATAGCCAGGAGCCTTTACTGCGGCGATATTTAGGGTGCCACGGATCTTGTTCACAACTAAGGTGGCAAGTGCTTCACCTTCGACGTCTTCGGCGAGGATCAGCAGGGGTTTGCTGGCCTTGGAAACCTTCTCAAGCAGGGGAAGCAGGTCTTTCAGGTTGGAGATCTTTTTTTCGTGAATCAGGATATATGCATCCTCGAGAGCTGCCTCCATGTTCTCCTGATCGGTGACGAAATAAGGCGAGAGATAGCCACGGTCGAACTGCATGCCCTCTACGACATCCAGAGAGGTTTCTGTGCTCTTGGCCTCTTCGACGGTAATAGTGCCATCTTTGCCAACTTTATCCATGGCATCGGCAATTATTTCGCCGATGGATTCATCTCCATTGGCGGAAATGGTGCCGACTTGGGCGACCTCATTATGATCCTTCACCGGGGTACTCTGGCCATGCAGGCTCTCGTTGACGAGAGCGACGGCCTTATCGATGCCCCGTTTGATTTCCATGGGGCTATAACCGGAGGTTACGGCCTTTAAACCCTGGGTATAAATCGCTTCTGCCAGGACAGTAGCTGTAGTGGTGCCATCGCCGGCTACATCGCTGGTTTTGGAAGCTACCTCTTTGACCATCTGGGCGCCCATGTTCTCATAGGAATCGGGAAGTTCTATTTCCTTGGCTACGGTCACGCCGTCTTTGGTAACTGTTGGGGAGCCCCAGCTTTTAGCTAGAACGACGTTGCGGCCGCGCGGGCCAAGCGTAACCTTGACAGCTTTGCTGAGTTGCTGAACGCCCGAAAGGATCTTTTCACGCGATTCCTCTTTAAAGGCAATTTGTTTTGCAGCCATAGTGATCTTTCCTTCCTTCAGTTACTCTACGATAGCGAGAAGTTCGTCTTCGCGGATGATCAGATAATCTTCGCCTTCGATTTTGACCTCGGTGCCCGAGTATTTGCCAATTAGAACTTTGTCGCCTGCTTTGACCTCGGGTTCAATCCGCTTGCCATCGTCGAGGCTACCGGGGCCGACGGCGACGACCTCGGCTTCCTGAGGCTTTTCCTTGGCTGTATCGGGGATGATGATACCTCCCACTTTTTGCTCTTCTTCCTCGTCCAGGCGCTTGACCAGAACGCGGTCGGCCAGTGGTTTGATATTGATGTTAGCCATGATGAATCTCCTTTAGGGGATTAAATGGTTGAAACGCAAACATGCCAGGGGCTACGCAATTATTATGCCAGAATGAGGAGGCAAAGAGCTAAGTTGTAATGAATATTGGGTCTTAGCTTTGGAAAAAGGGTTTGGGGCCTATGGTGATCGCGGCAAGATCTTTGTCAAAATGTGAAATTAATTATTTTAAAAACTGATAAAAATATAATAAATTTATTAATAATAAGCATTTAAAGTTTTTATCAAAATGACAATATTGATTCATTTTTTTCCCTAAATGAGAATATAAGGATAGGTCAGCAAATAAATTGGGTGGCTAAGGGCTCCTTTATTTGGTTTGTAGGGCATCTTTGTTTATTTTTTATAAAAAGCTGATATAGCCGAGATTGTTGAGATATTCTTTAAAGTAAGGATGTTGGTTTAAGTGGAAAATTCTGCGACTCAGGGAGTTTTGGTCGACATGGGAGGGGACCCTGATCTTCCAGGTGAGCTCAGAGATCAATTGCTGGCGTTGACCGTAGATCGGCTCAGTGCAGGGGCTACTCTGGTCACGGAAAACCATTTTCAAAAAACCGTGGAAGAGGGGTATCATATTTTGACAGGCGTCGCGCCTTCGGCAGCAATCAAAACCTCTCTGGCCGGTCTCATCAGGGAAGTCAATGAAAATAATCCAGAAATTCTGCTCTTGCCGGGGCTGGAAAACTTTATTACCAAGTCCTTCATGAAAATAGTCCGCAATATGAAATGGGGTGTCCTTGAATTGCGGGAGCAGGGTACGAATGAGATGCGGAATTACGTCAAGCAAGGGGCGGTAAAAACCTTGATGGACCAGCTAAAGATCACTCCGAACCAGCTCAATATCCGTCGCTGTCTCAGTCGGATTGGCAATCAGATGGCCGGCAGAGAAGATCCCCAGCAGCGGCAGGCAATGGCTCGTCTGGAGCAGTTGAGAACCCTGGCCCGGTCCAGGGCATCTGCAGCGGCACGGGCACAGGCGTTGCCCAGCGCCTATATATCCGACCCCGTTGCGGCCCCCGATGCAGAAGAAATTCAGCAATGGGAATTGAAAGAGGAGAAGATTCAGGCGCAGATGCGCAAGAAGCAAATGGCCAACCTGCTGCAAAATCTAGATGCCTACGTAAAACAGGGGAAGCTCCAACCGGAGGATGCCGATAGGTTGCGCAAAGTCCACAAGGTGGACGAGGCCGTCAAAAGGGGCAGGATAAGCCATGAGAAGGGCAGTCGAATCCGCAACAGCATACTGACGGGCGAAGTGCGGGATAAGCTGGATAAGAAGGTTAGGGAAGCGGTTGATTACGTCGTCGTTTATACCCAGATCTTCAACGGACTTAAACGCATTGACCCCAAGTACGATGAGGCCCTGCGATTTTTAGTGCGGCACAAGGAAATAATCAATGCCGACAAAATCGAGAGGGCGGCAATGAAGCCGATAATCTCATTATTGATCGAAGACATTGATTGCCTGCATCGTCTGATCGAGATAATGGGCCGCGAGGAGGCCGAGGTGCGCATGATTGCCTCTGGTCTCTTGCCCTATGGCCAGATTATGCGCCAGGCGCAGGATCGCATTGGGAATCTAGTGATTGAGGAGAGTTTCGTCGACGATTTACGAGGGCTTTCAGAGGATGATCTGGCGGCCCGTCTCAATGCACCCGATAAGCGTTTACAGTTGCGTGCGGCAGCGGATATGATGTGCATGAACGTCCTCATTGACCGCGTCATAAAAGCCACGCCTTTTCGCAAAGAGCTGCGCCTTTTGAGAATCAATCTCATCGTCGAAGAGTTCTTCCGCTCTTCCGAAGACATCGGCGAGGCCCGTGAAAAGGCAGAGGAGTTTCTGAGGAGCCGTCTCAGCAATCTCTATCCGGATATGAGTCGCGAAGAGAGGGCGGAGATGAGCCACATCGGGGAGGAGATAATCGAAGCGGTAGCACAGAAAGTTCAAGGGGAGCGCGCCGAGGGCCGGCAAAAAGCCGAAGGGGGCGAGGCCAAAGAGGGGGAAGGGGGCGAGGCCAAAGAGGGCGAACTCAACCGGGAAGAAATTGAACAAGGCGTTTTGATTGGTCGGGTCACCCGGCGAGTGGCGGGGGGGCAAAGAATTTTTCGTCAGAAAATAATGCCCGACACTGAAGATCCATCCCGTTTTGTCCTGGTGCAAAGAGATCCCGAAAGTGGTGAGATGGTTGCAATTATTCGTCGGGGCAGCAAGGCTTATGTCGAAAAAAATCGGGATGGACTCTGGGAGATAATATAGGGAACTATGCTACTTTTTTTTGTCGAAATTGGTTTATATTGACCGTGGACCGACAAAGGGCCTTTGACCGGGGTTTTGAGTTGGCATGCGGTAAATAGCCCCCGTCTGTGCTTCGGCGATGTATAGCTCGTCGAATTCCAGGCCGCCGAAGGTCATACCCCTAGGTTCGGGCCCGGGGAGAGGGATCTCCGCAATGATTTTGCCATCTGGATCGACGAGAGTGATTCCGATGCCGCGACGCCCTACATAAAGTATACCTTCGGTATCGAAAATCATATAGCTGGGGCCGCGACCATCCTCGAATTGGAGAAATGTTTCCTTGTTTTCCAATTCTCCCTCGTCGTTGAGTGCAAAAGAAACAATGCTGTTGGTCGACCCTTCGGCAACAAAGAGGTTGCCCGCATCCTCGGAAATGGCCAGGCCTACCGGGGCCCCTAGCTCGCCGGCCAGCAGTACTACGTCCCCGTTTAAATCAACGCTGTAAATGCTACCAGATAGACCAGCGGCACCGCTGTGACCTGCATCGGTGAAGAAGAGTTCGCCGGTGGGAGCAAAATACATGCACTGGGGGCCGACGAAACGCTTTCCCTTACTTTGGTGGGCCAGGACTTCAATGCCTTCTTCGGGTGAAATTAGCAGCAGATTGTGGCGCCCACTATCGGCCAGGAACATATCGCTGGAATCGTCGATGATGAGACCGGAGGGTTTACCCCCTACATTCATGTAGAGTGAGCTTTTTCCATCGGGGCGGATTTGTTGAATACGCCCTTTGCTAATTTCGGCGACATAGAGGATCTCGTCATCATCAAATACAATGCCATGGGGAGTGATGAGGTCAGTGGTAAATAATTCGGGAGATGACATGGCTACCATTCTTCAGCTTTGACCATATCGCGGGCAAGCTCACCTAATTCAGCGACCAATTCGCTCTGGTCTTGCCCGCGGGCTTTGTTGGTGATCTGCATGGTCAGGGCAATTAAACCCAGGCCAAATATACGTTGCAGACTTTGGGGAGAATCTGGATTCAGGTCGGGGACTAACTGGCCCAATTTATCCAATAACTGCTTGTGCTCGGCGGAAATTTCAATGACTTCAAGAGACATGGAGAAAACTAATCCAGTAAATGAGATAAATTGCGCAAAGACATACCTTCGACAGTAAATATAAATAATAAATACAAAGGGGAAAATCAATAAAGAAAGTTTTGCGCGTGGTGCGGGGGTTGGCTAAGAGACTTCCCCAGAGTCAAGAGCAGTGGCGATAAAATTGCCATTGTCGAGTTGCAGTTTACTCCACAGTTCGCCGGGATCGTGATTCCAGGCTATAATCCAGTTTTGTTCACGGGCCTGGCGCATAAAATCAATTTTTCTCATCAGGGTTTGGTGGGGAAACATATCATAAGCCATATTCCAGAAGGGGCGCAGGTGAGGCCGAGTGGGAATGAGGTCGGCAGGGTAGGCTACTGTGTGCCCACCGGCGCGGATCAAAATGCCCTGGTGGTGTTCCGTGTGGCCTCCCGTCACAAAGGTGGAAATGCCCGACTCCAGTTCGACGTCGCCGCGAATGAAATGGATCTGTCCGCTGGCCTGCAAAATCTTCAAATCGTCGGGGCGATAGCTCGCGCGCATAGTGCTGCGCCCCGCGATTGCATCGTCCCATTCCCCCTGCTGGATCACGTAGGAGGCCCTGGGGAAAGTAGGTTTTATTCCCTTTGCAGACTGGCAGAGGGCCCCTCCCGCGTGGTCAAAGTGGAGGTGCGTCAGCACCACTCGAGTTATTTGTTCGGGGCTGCAACCAACCGCTTTCAACGAGTTGACCAGGCGTATTTGCGGATCAAAGTCGAAAAAATCTTGCTCTTTGGCGCTAAGGCGATCACCGGGACCGGTATCAATTAAAGTGTATTCGTTCCGGGCTCGGATCAGGAGGCAGTTGCAGGCCATTTCGATCCGGTTGAGGGCATCGGCGGGAGCCTGCTTTTCCCACAGCGGTTTGGGAATGACCCCGAACATTGCACCGCCGTCTAAGCGGAAGCGGCCGGCTTTTATATGAATTATCTCGATTTCGCCTAAATGGAGTTTGTGCATGGGCAGATGGCCGGTGTTAAACTCTGAAATTAGAATAGTAAACTTAACTAGCAGTAGCGGCTTTAGGGAAGTATAAATTGACGGTCGGCCACCTGTTGCTGGGTGTGGCGGAAGCGCTCCAATGTATCTGTGGACAGTAGCTGTCCCTCCAGGCGGTGTCCGTAGACGGGTCTTTGAGCGGCCAGCAGGGCGGGAAAGACATCATAGCCAAAGTCTCTAGGGGGGGGTGTTTGAATCCACTGCATTATTTCGGGTTCGAGGACGTAAATCCCGGCGTTCACGAGATAATTGGCAAAGGTTTGGTTCGCCCCTGGTTTTTCAATGAAGCGCTGCACTCGCTGGCTGGCGTCTAGTTCCACAATGCCGCTGGCCGAGGGATCCTCCTTCCAGATTAGCCCAATGGTGGCCAGGGCATCTGCTCGTTCGTGGAATTTCCACAACGAGGTTAAATCGGCGTTCGAGAGGTGATCACCATAGTAGACGAGAAAGCGCTGGTCGAAAAAATCCGCTAGGTTGCGAACGGCACCGGCAGTGCCCAGGAGGTCTTCTTCATACGAGTAAGTTAGCTTTACGTCCCATTTGCGGCCATCGCCGAAATAATCACGAATGGTCTGCGGCAGATGGTGAAGGTTCAGAGCCAGTTCGTCAAAGCCGTGCTGAGCCAGAAGCCGTATGGAATATTCGAGCAGGGGTCTGCCAGCGATGGGGACCATGGGTTTGGGGCAGGTAGAAGTCAGGGGGAGCAAGCGCGTTCCCCGGCCGGCAGCGAGGATCATCGCCTTCATGGTTGCGCTTTTCGAATGACCTTAGCAGCTCTCATTTGCGGCTCTGTGCGGGCGTAGAAATCTTCTAAGTTTGGTTGTTCCTCGACCCAGTTAATGTAGCGCTCGATGATGGTTTCGAGCTTTACTTCGGGGCGCCATCCCAGCTGGCCAAGAGCCTCCCAGGAGGAAACGGTGTGGCGGGTATCGCCAAAGCGGTAATCACCCGTGACCCGGGGGGCGATCTGAGAGCCGCACATGCGGGCTACGAGGTGGGCATATTCCAGTACGCTCGTGCCTTCGAATCCGGCAACATTAAAGGCGCGATAATTGGCACGGGGGTCTTCGAGGGCAAGGACATTGGCGCGCGCCACGTCGCCGACGTAAATATAGTCTCGCAACTGGCCTCCGTCCTCGTAGCAGATAGGCGGTTGATCGTGCAGTAGTCTGAGAGTGAATATGCGGCAAATACCCGAATAGGCATTGAAGAATGAATTGCGTGGTCCCTGGACGATTGAATAGCGCATATTCACTGCCGGGATATCGTATTTACGTCCCAGGTTATTGGATGCCAATTCGAGGCTGTACTTGGATATTCCGTAGGCGGTGTGGGGGCTCACGGCATCCTCGGTGAGGGGGAGGTGCTCCATCGGGCTACTGCATTGCGGGCATTGGACCTCCCATTGGCTGCGGGCCAGCTGGGCGTCGGGGCGAAAGGGCGGGTACACTATACCGTGATTTGGGCACTGGTATTTGCCTTCGCCGTAGACCGCCTGCGAAGAGGCCAGGACCACTTTTTCGATCGGTAGCTTGCGCTCAACTATAATTTCGTATAGGAGTGCGGTACTGACGGTATTGACCTGGAAAAAGGTGCTGAAATCGAGCATGTAGTCCTGGTAGGCTGCCAGGTGAATCACTGCTTCGACGCCATCTAGCGCTTTTTCCCAGTCCGGGCGATTGCGCACATCGCCCTGCATGCGGTCGACGGAGGCGGGAATGTAGGGCGGCCATCCATGCGGGTGTACCCGTTCCTGCAGGCTGTCGAGAATCCGAACTTCATAGCCTTTTTCTAGCAAAAGATCAACGGTATGGGAACCGATAAAACCGGCTCCTCCGGTGACCAGAATGCGTTTCATAAATAATTTCCTTTGGTTGCAAAAAAGGAGTTCACAGGTGTGTGTAAAGTGTTGTAAATGAAATAAAATATAGTCGGATTTCTAAAGGTCGGCAAATCGCTGATTTCATTTGACAGTGGGCTTGGCACAAAGTAGTTTCTGACGGGAAAACAGGGCGGCAGAATATTCATTTATTTGGGAGTACGAGGGGATTGAAAAGCGCAAAAATCATCCTGGGCTCAGCCAGTCTTTTAATTAGTTTGCTTATATGCGAAGCAGTGCTGGGCTGGTTGAAACCTCAACTTTATCGCAGACCGCAGGTCTGGCAATTCGATGAGGTCCTGGGGTGGGAACACATCCCAGGTGCCACGGGATGGTTGGTGAAACCGGAGTTCGAAGTAGAATACCGCATTAATGGCGCTGGCCTCAGGGATTGGGACTACGGCCGCAAGAGGCTGGAAAAGGGCATGCGCTTGCTGGTTATGGGCGACTCATTTGCCGAGGGGTGGGGTGTTCAATTAGCAGAATCGGTGAGTAAGCAACTCGAAAAAAAGCTGCAAAATATAGCGTCGCAAAAGAAATTCGAGGTTCTGAATTTCGGGGTGGCGGGCTATGGCACAGACCAGGAGATGTTGCTTTTTGAGCAATTGGGACGTTCCTACCAACCCAATTTAGTTCTGGTTTTATTCTATGTTAACGATCTGATAAACAATGCCAATCGGCAGGGGATCGGGGCGGAAAGAGGTTATAAACCCTATTTCCGGGTTGGTAGAGATGGCGGTCTGCAACTGCGTGGGGTACCGGTGCGCAAGACCCCTTTTTGGGATCGAGCATATTGGGACGCTAGGCCCTGGCATGAGCGTTTGCTGCGCCATATGGGTCGACAATGGCACCTCTATGCCCTCATCAGTAAATCTTTGGCACCCGAGGTGCCAAGAGTTCAGCGGCAAAAGTTTTACGAAACTCTCTATGGCGCCCGTAGCAATCGCAGCCACGAGCAAATGTGGGAACTCACTGGCAAGTTGCTAGAGGCATTCCATGCTAAAGTTCAAGGTGCGGGAGCCCGGATGTTGCTGGTCTACGTGCCGGCCATCGTTCAGGTAGAGGAAAACAACTGGCGCAGTAAAAGCGATCTGCTCGGATTGACCGGAGAGTTTGATCTGCAAAAGCCGAATCGCGAGATCGCCCGCTTGGCCGCTGCATATGGCATACCCCTGCTGGACCTGTATGAAGGTTTTAAGAACCTCAGCAAGACCGGGGAACCCTATTACTATAGGGAGAGCCATTGGAATCCCCACGGGCATGCTCTAGCGGCAAGTTTAATCGGCGATTTTCTGGTGCAAAAAGGACACCTGCTCAGCAACCAAATTGAAGTAAATGGACGGGCGCCGTGAGTAAAAAGGAACTAGGTAAGGACCTGGGAGTAGCTGCTATACTGGCTGCTGGCGTGCTGTTTTTTTTCCGCCGAGCTGCACTATTGCAAGGCACGTTCTTCGTCCAGGATGTAATGGTGCAGAACTATCCTTTTAGAGATTTTTTCGGCCGGGCACTAAAGGAATTTAGGCTGCCCTTGTGGAGTCCCGAGATAAATTACGGATTTCCTCTTTTTGCCGAGGGACAGGCCGGGGCGCTCTACTTTTTCAATCTCTTGGCCAGTATCTCGCATCAAGAACATTCCTGGAGATCTCGACCAGTAGTACGTACCAGCGGTTGCGCCTTCAACGAGGTCATTGAGAATCTCACGATCAATTTCAAGAGCAATTTGCTCAGAAAGAATCGAGGTTAACTCAACTTCTGCGTCAAGGTTGTGGTAAGCATTGAGGTCTTGCCCAAGCTCAGGAGTCCACTTGGCTTTCAACTTCTTGGTACCTGCGGTGATTGGCACCGAATCTACTCGGATATCCAACTCAGGAATTTGACCTTCG
>CAXFTV010000559.1:0-11083 GCA_964005845.1 uncultured bacterium | reverse complement strand
GTGGAAGCGGCTTGCAGGTAGTGGCTGTACCAGGGGATGGCCCCGTTGTAATCTCCACGGCGTTGGTAGAGCATGCCCAGTTCGCGAAAACTGGCAATGGCCTCAGGGGTGTCCGGTCCGGTTTCTATGAGCTGCTGGAACAGGTTGAAGGCCATGGTGAATGCGCCCGTCTGGCCATAGGTGATGGCCAGGCCAAGCTGGGCTCGATCGCGGCCCGGATCCGCCGGGGGCAATATTTTTGCCAGGGCCTGGTAGTGGTCCAGAGCCGGCCCGGTCGAACCTCTGAGCCGCAGGGCATCGGCCAACCCGAGGCGGGCATCCAGCTTGAGTGCAGTATTTTTGATGCGTTTGTACGCGGTCTGAAAGGCCTCTTCGGCCTGGCTGAACTGGCGCTGGTCGTAGAGGTAAAAGGCCAGTTCCAGATAGGCACTATCGGCCTGGGCCGAAGTGCGAAAGCGCTCGTGCAGGCGAGCAAAGGCCCGGCGGGCAGCGTCTACGCGCCCCAGAAACAGGTCGATGCCACCGCTCAGCAGCAGGGCGCTGGGGGCCTCGGGGGCCCCGGCTGTGACGATCTCCTCGAGTAGTCTCTGTGCGGCGTCCGACTCCCCCTGGGCAAAAAGCAATCTGGCCAGGTGGTAGCGCGCCGTATGGGCCTGGGATTTATCGCCGTATTCGGTGATTGCCAGGCCGTAGAGGCGGGCGGCTTGCCCGGGCTTTTCTGCATAGGTATAATTGGCTGCGGCCTCGAGCAGGACCGGGGCGGCGAATTCGCTGGCCGAGAAGCGCCTCTGGACCTCCTCGTAGGCGCGCGCTGCATCTAGATGGCGCCCCTCCAAATTTAAACATAGGGCCCGTTCCTGACGGGCCTCGGGCGTACTCAAATTTTCGGGGTGTTTCTGATAGAAAACCTCGTAGGCATCTATTGCCAGATCACAGCGCTGATTGTTCTTGTAGGAGCGGGCCAGTAGCAACCGCGCTTCGGGCAGGCGCTTGCTGGCGGGATAGTTGCGAATGAAGTCGGCCAATAATTCGGCAGCGGTGGCGTAATCGGCGGCATCCCGGTAGAGGTTGCGGGCCTGCTTAAAGGCATCTTCTTCTTCTTCACTCCCCTGGGACCAGGCGGAGGCCATCACAAGCAGGGTGATTGCCGCGCCAATGCCGAGCGGGATGCGGTATGGGGAATGCGACGAAAAAACCACGGGGGCAACCTCGGAGTCCGTCCTGGAACAGCCATGAGAGCCTAAAACGCCCTGCGGCCGCGCTCGGGCCGTTCAGCACGTTTTGCGATAGGCTCTAAGTGCATGATAATATTTAGTAAGTATATATATTTAAATATTAGATTAGGCTATCTAGCTGGAGAGGTCAAGGCCATGGACGAAATCGCGCTGGTAGAAAAGGCTTGCTCTAAGATCAACCTGGGATTAAAAGTGTTGCGCCGGAGGGAGGATGGATTTCACGAGATCAGCAGTATCGCACAGAGCGTGGATCTTGCCGATACGCTGCATTTTCGCCGGGCGCCGGCGCCCCGTCTCACCTGTACCGATCCCGCCCTGCCCCTTGGGTCGGAAAATTTGGTCCTGCGCGCCGCCGCTTTATTCAACGCCCGGCTGTCGCAGGCTCCACAGAACTGGCACATCCACCTGGAGAAAAAAATCCCGGTGGGAGCCGGACTGGGCGGGGGCAGTGCGGACGCCGCGGCGGTGCTGCGCGGTCTCAACCGACTCAATGGAAATCCTTTCGCTGCCGTGGAATTGCACGCCCTGGCTGCCCAGCTGGGTTCGGATGTTCCCTTTCAGTTGGGCGGAGGCACTGCCCTGATGCAGGGCCGGGGCGAGCGTCTCGAAGGACTGGCGTGGCGCGGCGAGGTTTTCTATGTGCTGGTTTATCCCGCCGTGGAAGTGAGCAGTGCCTGGGCCTACGGCCACGTCGGCGTGGGCTTGACACCTGAGTCACCCTACCTTAGATTTGTCAATTCGCTAAAAAGCGGCGGGTGCGTTGATCACGCTCTTCTTTTCCGCGTTCTGGAAAACGATTTTTTGCCCCTGATCGAGCGCACCTATCCCATCGTCGCACAACTGCGAGTCGTACTCGAAGCGACGGGCGCTCTGGCCTGTTCCATGTCGGGTAGTGGCTCAACTATTTACGGTGTTTTTGACGACCGGACCGCCGCTCAGGAAGCCCAACAAAGGCTGCAAGCGAAGGGTTACCGGTCATTTTTTTGTCGGCCAGAGTTTCGGTCGCCAGGTTGATTAAGAAGGCTTCTAAGACTTTTCTGGGTGCCCGGTCGTTCAATTGGTAGGACAACGGATTTTGGGTCCGTCTATCAAGGTTCGAATCCTTGCCGGGCAGCCATTTTTTTGCGGAGACGCTTCTCATGTCAGAGGTCGTATCAGAAGAGTTTGTATCGGAAGAAGGCGCGGTTGAAGAGATCGTGGCATTCGATGTCTCGAGTCTTGATATTCAACTTCACATGCGGGAGGACATCCAGTTGCAGGTCGCGCCGCGGCAAGAGCAGGGCAAAGGCCCGGTGGGACGTCTCCGGCGCGAACGAGGAATGCTGCCGGGCGTTCTGTATGGGCACGGTCAGCCCCCTCTTTCTTTCAAGGCAGAAGCGCGGGCCCTCGAGCGTCTCATGAGCAAAGGCTCGCAGAACGCGGTCTTTCTGGTCGCGGTCGAAGGGGAGGACGGGGAACCCCAGCGGGCGGTCGTGCGCGCCATTCAATACCACAAGGTTCAAGGAAGCATATTGCACCTGGATCTGATTCGCATCGACCCGGAGGAAAAGCTCCGGGTCAGCATACCACTGGTCGTCCGGGGGACCCCGGCCGGAGTGCGCGCCGGCGGTGCCTTGCAGCAGTCGCTTTCCACCATTGAGCTGGAATGCCTGGCCTCCGAGTTGCCCAGTAGCCTCGAGCTCGACGTATCGCCGCTCAATGTGGGCGATAACATACACGTGCGCGATTTATTGGAAAAGGAGAGCCGCATCCTGACGGATTCGGAGCGCAATATCGTCACAGTGCTGGCGCCGCGGCTCGCCGAAGAAGAAGTGGCCGCCGAGGGCGAGGACGAAGGCATCGAGGGCGAGGGCGAAGGCACCGAGGGCGAGGGCGAAGGCACCGAGGGCGAAGGCGAAGGCACCGAGGGCGAGGGCGAAGAATAGGCGGCGGGGTAAACGCACTGTGCTTCTCGTCGTCGGCCTGGGGAATCCAGGCACTCGCTATGCGCTGACGCGTCACAATATTGGATTTATGGTGGTGGATAGGCTGGCGGTGCGGGCCCGGAAGTCATGGCGGTTGCAAGAGGATTCCCTTAGCGAGGTAACCACGATTGAACTGGCCGGCTGCGAAGTGGTCCTGGCCAAGCCTCGGACCTACATGAACAACAGTGGTGTAGCGACCCGGGCGCTACAGCAGCGACTGGGGATTGAGCCGGGCGAAATTCTGATAGCCCTGGATGATTTTCTCCTGGATTTTGGTTGTTTGCGCTTCCGCCGCAAGGGCAGCGATGGCGGTCATAACGGCCTGGCCTCGGTGATAGAGAAGATGCAAACCCAGGATATTCCGCGGTTGCGCCTCGGCATTGGAGGACCGGCACCGGGAGAGGACTCCATCGACTACGTGCTGGCTCCGTTCGGCATCAACGAAGCAGTAGAGGAACTGGTCGAGCGCAGTTGCCTGGCCCTCGGTACCTACGTGGAAGTGGGCATCGATGCGGCCATGAATTGTTTTAACAGTGGTTGAAATAATTGCTCTGTTCAAGAGCGTTCTCAAGTAAGGGGGGTTATGGAACTCTGGACTACAGCAGCACCGTTTTTGGGCATAGGCGGTTTGCTCTTTGCTCTATTGATCTATCTCGCCATCAAAAAAAGTTCCTCAGGTTCGCAGGAAATGAGCGAAATTGCCGATGCGATCCACGAGGGAGCCATGGCTTTTTTGAAGCGCGAGTACTCCATTCTGCTGGTCTTTGTCGGCATCGTCTTTTTGCTGCTCTTTTTCGCCCTGGATGACGCGCGTACCTCCTATGCTTTCCTGGCGGGCGCCGGCTGCTCAATTTTGGCCGGGTTCGCGGGCATGAAGGCCGCGACGCGGGCCAATGTGCGCACGGCCCAGGCCGCCAATCAAGGGGGTCAGGGGCCGGCTTTGAACCTGGCCTTCATGGGTGGGGCGGTCATGGGTCTGGCCGTGGCCAGCCTGGGTCTGTTGGGCGTCGGGGCTCTCGCCCAGATATTTGGCATCTGGAGCGATATCAAAAATGCCACGGTTATCAACGGCTTTGCAATGGGCGCCAGTTCAATCGCCCTTTTTGCGCGCGTCGGTGGCGGCATCTTTACCAAGACGGCGGATGTGGGCGCCGACCTGGTGGGCAAAGTAGAAGCCGGTATTCCCGAGGACGACCCGCGCAATCCAGCGGTTATTGCGGACAATGTCGGCGACAACGTCGGCGACGTGGCAGGTATGGGTGCGGACATTTTTGAATCCTACGTGGGATCGGTCATTGCCACCATCGCCATAGCCGCCACTGCATCCGCGGCCGTGATGGGCAAACTGGCACCGACCATCGGCGATATATCCCAGGCCAAGGCGGCGGCCATGAGCTACCCGCTGATGGTGATCATGATCGGCCTGGTGGCCTCGCTGATCGGGGTCCTGGCAGTGCGTATTTTGCAGAATATCGATCCGGGTGCCGCCTTGCGCTATTCCACTTTTATAGCTGCTGGACTGCTGCTGGTCGCGTCCTACTTTCTCACCGAATCCATGCAGCTTGCTCCCGGTGTTTTCTGGGCCATGTTGTGCGGCTGTCTAGCCGGTATTTCCATCGGTCTGCTGACCGAGTACTACACCGGTGGGAAACCGGTTCGAGAGATCGCCGAGTCTTCAAAGACTGGTTCGGCAACAAATATCATCACCGGCCTGGCCGTGGGCATGGAGAGCACGGCCCTGCCGGTGCTGGGTATTGTCGTGGCCATCGGCCTGGCCTACAATTTTGCCGACCTCTACGGCATCGGCATAGCCGCCGTGGGCATGCTCGCCACCGTGGGCATCACCATGTCCGTAGACGCCTACGGCCCCATTGCCGACAACGCCGGTGGTATTACCGAAATGGCCGGCCTGGGAGAGGAGACCCGCAATATCACCGACGGACTGGATTCCCTGGGCAATACAACCGCTGCTATTGGCAAGGGTTTCGCCATTGGTTCAGCGGCGCTGACGGCGCTGGCTTTGTTTTCGGCCTATACCTCCGCGGTAGAAGTTGCCCTCGGCGAGTCCATAGTCATCGACGTAACCAGTCCCAACGTAGTTATCGGCCTCTTCATCGGGGCGGCAATTCCCTACCTGGCTGCGGCTTTGACTATGACCGCCGTGGGCCGAGCGGCCTTCAAGATGGTCGAGGAAGTCCGTCGACAGTTCCGCGAGATTCCGGGCCTCATGGAAGGCACGGGAAAACCGGATACGCGCCGTTGCGTCGACATCAGCACGGCCGGGGCGCTCAAGGAAATGATCCTGCCCGGGTTGATCGCCGTAATTGCGCCGGTCGCCGTCGGTTTTCTTCTGGGGCCGGTCGCCCTGGGCGGCATGCTCGCCGGAGCTACGGTGAGCGGTGTGCTGCTCGCCCTGATGATGTCCAATGGTGGGGGTGCATGGGACAACGCCAAAAAGTGGATCGAGGAAGGCAATTTGGGAGGCAAGGGCTCGGAACCCCACAAAGCTGCCGTGGTCGGAGATACCGTGGGCGATCCTTTCAAGGATACCTCGGGTCCGTCGATGAATATTCTCATCAAGCTGATGTCCGTGGTGTCTTTGGTGCTGGCGCCGCTTTTTGTCCAATACGGCCTGAAATTGTTCTAGGCTACTGACAAAGAAAGTTAAGAGATTAAGAGATGAAGAATTACGAACTGGTCTGCATTCTCGATCCTCAACTCGGCGATGCAAATTTTGAGGAGGTGATCGAAAAGTACGAGAACCATCTCAAGTCCAATGGTGCTGAGGTGAGCCACATAGACCGCTGGGGCCTGCGCAAGCTGGCCTACTCTTCGGTGAGCTTGAAAAGGCGCCGGCAAGGGTACTACGTGCTCTACCAATTTGCCGCCGAACCTGTCCTGCTTCCCCCGCTTGAGCAGATTTTAAAGCTGGATGAAGGCATTCTCCGCTATTTGGTCACTGCCGTCCAGGGAGAGTTTTTACGGGTGCCACAACTAGCTCCCGATAGCGAGATTCTGCGTGCATCCCGGACCCCGCAGGCGCCGGCCGAGACGCCCCGACCCCCTGCTGAAAGGCCGGCCGAGGACGGCGAAGACAAAAACGTCGACGCAGGTGGGGACGCGGCCCAAACTCAGGATGGCGGTGCCGAAGAGCAGGCTGAAGAGGTACCCACAACGGAAACCGGCGACGTCGCGGCGGATGCGGTAGAGCCAGAAGAAAAAGCCGAATCCGCCGCCTAGTCTGTACTCCAACGGCTAGTTCGCTCGGAGAGTCCGGTCCTGGCCTTGCCCCACTGCAATCGGCGTGGGCCAAGGGGCTACTTCCCGGAATCCTTGTTTTCTGGCCGCAGGCACTTGTTTTTATATGTTTTCGCTCGTAGGTCTTGGGCTGGCCGTAGCCATGCTGCTGGTAGCTGCAAGTCCGGCTGCCCTCGTTTTGCTGGCTTGTCGTCGTTATGGAGCGCAACGTCTGCTGGCGCCGGCGGTGCTGGGCTCTCTCTTTATTGCCCTGCTGGTAGATCCGAGTCTGGGGGGCGTCCCCCTGGTGGGGCTCATCGCCGGATTCCAGGTGGAACGGCAGCAGAGTTTTGGACGCACCATCGGGTTGGCGGCTTTGCCCGGCTTGCTGCAGGCTTTGCTGTTCCTGATCGGCCAGGAGGGGTTGCCGCAAGAGCAGCTGACCGAGCAGATGCTGGAGTCGCTGAAGGGACTCGACGGGCAATCGGTAGAGGATGGGGATACCCTGCGCGAGGTCGTGGTTTACTGGTCTCACCTAATGGTGCGTTTACTGCCCGGTTTTATGGTTATCTTCACGCTGTTTACCGCTCTGTTGGCGTATCGGATGAGTCGATTCGCCGCCGCCCGCCTACAAGTTTCGCTGCCGGAGCCTCTGGCGCTCAGGCTATGGCGGCCCTGGACGCAACTGATCTGGGTGCTGATTGGCGGTCTGGTCCTGAAGCTGACGAGCAGCGGGATTGCAGAGGATCTGGGCCTCAACCTGATCGTTGTTATGGGCTGCATTTACGCAGCTCAGGGAGTGGCTGTAGGGCGCTTTTACGCCCATCGCCTGGGCCTTTCTCCGCTGTTGGAATGGATTTTTTATCTGGTCTTATTCTTTTTTGGAATAGGTATTTTCGTACTCCCGATCGTCGGGCTGATGGACACCTGGTTCGACTGGCGGCGGTTGGAAAGAGCCCCTGCCGAAGGGGACGAAACGGAGTAGTCGAGCAGGAGAGATTCGCAGGTTTTCTACCAGGAGGATAAGTACATTGAAAGTAATCTTACTAAAGGACGTGGAGCAGTTGGGTCAGGCCGGAGAGGTAGTTCAGGTAGCCGATGGTTTTGGCCGCAACTTTCTGATTCCCCAGCGCCAGGCACGGGTCGCCACCGACGCCAATGTGGCGCAGTTCGAATCCTGGCGCAAACAGAACGAGGCGGCTGCCGAAAGGGAACAGCGGGCCGCCGAGGCCCAGGCCAAAGAGCTGGAAAGGGATTCGCTCACGGCCGTAGTGCGCGTCGGCGAAGAGGATCGCCTCTTCGGATCGGTAACCAATCAGCACATCTCCGACCTACTCAAGGAGAAGAACTACGATATCGATCGCCGCGCCATCGAACTCGAAGAGCCGATACGCACTCTTGGCGTCTACAATGTCGACGTCCGCCTGCATCCTCAGGTGAGGGCCACGGTCAAGCTCTGGGTGGTCAAAGAATAGGTCTGGAAAAACGCTCTTAAGCTTCGCTTCCCGGTTCTCAAGACGGAGAAGATTATGGCCGCGAGTTGGGTAGTATTCGCCTTGATCGGTGCTGTGGGAATAGGATGCGCCCCCGTAGCTCAACCGGGCCCCTTTGAGCTAATCGAAGATAGGGCCTGGAAGGCGGTCAACCGCAAACACCGGGGCCAGGACGGCATCTACCTGCAGGCGACCTTCCACACCTTTGCGTACGAAATAGCCAAGGCCTATGCGACGGCCGAGCTGCAGGAACTGGATCAGGGGCAGTTGGAAAGTAGGCTCAAGGAGCTTATCTACAGACATGCCATCAGCGATTATCCAGCTGCAGATGGCACTGATATAAACAGTCTCTACTTTCAGTACCTGGTCTATTACAATCCTTCCTTTGATCCATCCAATCGCCTGCAAAAAAAGATTTTCGACAACTGGACGGCCCAGTACGTGCGCCAGGTGCTGGACAAGGTCTACGACCGCAAATTTCCCATGTTGCGGGACCACTACGACGAGCGCTGGGGGTTGACCCTGTACAGCCGGCTGGTTTTTTATATCTATCTGGACAATACCGAGTCCGAGCTGGAGCCCCACATTGCCGACATCGGCGAGCGCACCTTCCTGGTGGACGATCAGGGCAATCGCTACAGCCCCAGCGGCCTGGCCGGTCCCTATCCCTACGATTCCAACCGCCCCAAGGATATCTATCTGAAGGAAAAATTGGTATACCCGGTGTTTTTCCCGAACCGCCAGGCCGATCGCAAAACTCCGATCGTCACTCCTCAATCCAGCTTTTTGCAGCTGGAGATCGAGGGACTTGGGCAGGAGAAAGTACGGCGCCTGCGCTGGGATCTGCCGCTGCAGTACCCGGAAGTGCCGGTGCGCCGTCTGCCATCTGCGGCCGAAAGGTCAGCCGCACAATAAGAATCCCATCAGCGGTTTTTCGTCATTGTGCAATTCGTCCAGGTCATGGTCCCGACCCAGCGGTACTTCGCTAGCGGAGGAAGCGTGGACCGAACACGGCGGGCTGCGGGCGGATGCCCGCGTCGAGACGCGGCAACCTTCTCTTGCTGCGTTGATTATCCTCCGTTTAGAGCAGGATTACAGGTACGGCAGAACGCGGGTGCGTCAGTTTTAGATCGGTCCGCCGCGCCAGAAAGTCTTTTGGTATGGGGTCTGCCTGAATATTTCGACGCCCAGCGGGTCATTGTCACCATGTTTCATCTGGAGGAGTTCCATATGAATGAAAATCTCCTATCTGCAAGTTTTACCCACCTCTTGGAAGGTATCGGTCGGGAGGATATCAGGATCTCCGAGGTAAAGATTACGCCGATAACCTACAAACCGGCCGATGGTTCGTATATCCACGAGTGCGGCCCCGTAGTGCTGCATAAACGCGACGCTGCCATCGTGGAGGTGTTTACCGACCAGGGCATCGTGGGCATTGGTCCCGGATCGGCTTTGGACGCAGACAATGGCGCTCATCTGATCGGCAAAAATCCCTTCGACGTGGAGCTTTTGCGCCCGGCGCCCGGTCTGGATGTGGCCTGCTGGGATATTATCGGCAGGGCCGTGGGGCGGCCGGTATACCAGCTTCTGGCCACCGACCACGAACCCGACCCGCAGGTCCACGTGTACGCTAGCGGTGGAGTGATGTGGACCTTCTATGACCGGGGTGATGGCCAACCCTGGGGCGCCGATGCCCTGATCGAGGAGGCGCTGCAGTATAAGGAACTGGGTTTCGATACTTTCAAGTGGCGTCCGGGCACCGACTGGGAGGAGGCTGGCATCACCCCGGCGGCCCTGGGCGAGATCTGCGCCAAGTTGCGCGCCGCCGTGGGCCCCGATTTTGATCTGGGTCTCGAGAAGAAGGGCTACGATTCCTGGACCTTTGAAGAATGCGTCGAGATCGCTCCGATCATCGACGACTTGAACTTCCTGTTTTTTGAACAGCCCATGGGCGACGAGGGGCCGGCACAATTCGAAGATTACTTAAAACTGAAAGAGATGATGCCCAATGTGATGTTGTGGGGGGGGGAGCGCTTCAGGAGCCTCGAACAGGCGCGTCCCTGGCTGGAGCGGGGTATCTACGACGCGGTTCAGGTCGATTGCTCCGAACTAGGTATTACCGAGGTCTGGCACATAGCCCGAACCGCGGCGTTTTACGGCGTTAAGATCGTGCCGCACAACTGGGCGACCAGTCTGGGCACCATGTGCAATACCCACCTGGTCGCCGGCGTCCCGAACGGCCATATGTGTGAGTTTTTTATGTATCCCAACGACTTCAGGTACGGTTTGTTGAAACAGCCGTACCGGCCGCAGGACGGTTGTATAACCCTGGAGGATAAACCGGGATTTGGCGCCGAGTTGATCGAGCGGCCAGAAGAAAAATTCCCCTATGTCCCGGGGGAAAACACCCTGCCCAATCCCCGTTTTCCCCATGCCCTGTCCAGAGCGCGGGAAAGGGAGAGAAAGGTGAGCGATAGATATGCGGGAACTCGTTAGTCCCTGCCCTCCTGTCTCCAAATCATCTGCATGCGTTTGCGCAACGAGGCTCTCCCAGCGATCTTTCTGCCGCGCTGGGGACCGCTGCAAGGGTTCCCGCTCATCTCCACGGCGGGTGGCAAGTCCCACGGATTTACTCGTCCAACCCTAGAGTGAGTCATGCAGGCGTTTTTTCTTGACTTTGAGAGTTCCCAGGGGTAGTGTATAAAACGAGCTTTTTCCGCAAAGCCGAGCTCTTCAGGAACAAAGATGATCTATTTTTCCACCATAGTCTGCATAAGTTTGGTCGTCGTCTTGATCCAGCTGATGATGGCCTATCAGAAACGAGCCCATGATTTGCGCATGATGCAGGAGCCCATACGCCGGCGTATAAGGCTGCAAAAACAGGTTATGCTGGACGCCGTAGAACTGCTCCACGCTACCTCCGATGAGCGGCTGGAAAAACTGATGGAGGAAGCGGAAGCGCACAAGCTGGAGGCGACGCAATCTGCCATGGTGTTGGAAAGCTGGAAAGAGCGGATGGGGTTGGAAGAAGTTGGTGCTACTGGTGCTACTGGTGATGCTGGTGCTACTGGTGCTACTGGTGATGCTGGTGCTGCTGGTGCTGCTGGTGCTGCTGGTGCTGCTGGTGCTGCTGGTGATGCTGATGGGGTGGTCG
>CAXFTV010000558.1:0-9681 GCA_964005845.1 uncultured bacterium | reverse complement strand
CAGCCGAGTATGGCTTTGACACCGGCCAGGACATCCTGGCGCGCGAGAATGGAAATGACCTGGTTTGCCCGCGCCTGGGCTTCCATGGCCCGACGGATATCGCCCCTTTCAAAGTCCCGGCGCATTTGCAGGAAGAGGCGGGGCATGATATTGTAGGTCGTGCCAATAGCTGCGTCACTGTCCATGACCATGCCGGGAAGGCACATTTCGTCCGGACCGGTAATGGCATTGAGCTGACCAGCGGAGATAGCTATTAGTTGCTGGAAGAAATAGAAATTGGTATCGGTGAACTTGATGCCGGCAAAATTGGGTACCGCCTGCATGGCCTCTAGATACTCCGGGGCAGTAATGTCGCGGTCGGCGGTGTGGGCAAGCCAGTAAACATAGAAGGGCAGCGATGTGGCAGCGCCTATGGCGGCGTAGTGCTGGACCGCAGCACTTAGATCATTCGGCCGGTCGATCGGGGCGACCGATGCTATTGCATCGACCGGGATAGTTGCTGCGTGGCGGGCTAGTTCCACCGCATTTTCCGTGCTGGTTGCCCCGATCTGGAGAATGATGGGCACGGCCCCGGCTACTTCGCCGCTCGTTGTCGCGGCCATTTTTTTGCGCTCGGAAACGCTCATGCTACCCCCCTCGCCAGTGCCGCCACAAACGAAAAAGCCGTCGGAACCCGCATCCAGAAGGACCCGGACCAGGGAGGCGACCCGATCTATCGCCAGGTGCTGGCCGGTGTCGTCGAAAGGGGTACACAGAGCAGGCCAGATGCCGCGGGCCAGTTTATCAACCATTTCGTCTCCATTTTTTCGCTTTTTAAGCAGTTGGGTAGGAGCGCTTGGGGCTATGGCTCCGGCCTGCTCAACTGCGGCTGGTATTGCCCTGTAATCCAGCTTTGCATAAGCTTACCAAAGCAAGTGAATATCCGCACTCGTGACGCCCATGTCAACCAGGGACATTGCATGATACGAATAGAGCATAAACAGGCCTTTGAGCGCGATGGTTTTGCCATTGTAGAGGAGGCCTTCAGTAGGGCAGAAGTCGATATTCTGCAGCGTGCAGCAGCCGCCGAGGAGCGCATCGAGAATGCCAGAGGTGTTGAGGATCGGGAGGGGCGTTCCAGCAAGCTCAGTCTAGATTCGGCCTACACTGATGATATCTGGGGGCACATCACTCGCATGCCGAGAATGGTGCGCGGAGCCGAAATCTTGCTGGGTGAGGAAGTTTATCATTGGCATAGCAAAATCATGGTCAAAGAAGCTCTCGCTGGTGGGGCATGGGAATGGCATCAGGACTACGGTTATTGGTATCACGACGATCCACCTTTTCCAAAGATGATCTCGGCCCTGCTGGCGGTCACCGATGCAGACAAGTCGAATGGATGTCTGCGCGTCCTTAAAGGGTCGCACCGATGTGGGCGGATCGAACACGGTCGCACGGGTGGTCAGGTCGCTGCCGACCCGGAACGAGTCCAGGCATTAATACAAAGGCTGCAAGTAGTCGAGGGCGAATTGGCGGCTGGCAGCGTCCTTTTTTTTCACTGCAATTTGCTGCACTCGAGTGCAGCAAACCTAGCTGCCCGTTCGCGCATCAGCTATATATGCTGTTATAACGCCCTAAGCAACCCGCCTTTGACCAAGCGCGGTCACGGCCCATGCGAGCCTATTGAATTGGGACGAGATAACCTGGATGGGTGGGGTTGAGCAGGTGTGGGCTACTTGGTTGCCACGTAGCGTTCGAGTTGTTCGGCCTCCTCGGGGGTGAAACCGCGCAATATCATGCGATCACTTGTTACTTCGAGCAGTGGAGTGAAACTGGCCCAGCGGTCGTTGATTTGCAGCGCCAGAGGGTTTTTCAGGTTCGCGGGAGTGGAACTGAACTTTTTCAAGTTGCGGATGGCGTATTCGTTGAGTCGCACGACGGCGGCTTTGCCGCCTTCCGACTGAGAGGCAATCTTCAGAGCTATTATACTCCACTCGGTGAGGAGTGGTTTATCGCGCACGTAGTAGGTTCCGGCCACGGTGAGTGCATCGCCGCCGTATTCCACCGGGGACCAGCCCGCGGGCGGCCCAGCCGCCGGATCGGAAGCCAGCCTGGCGGGGCGCAGGGCAATGGTAATAGGATCGTCGCCGCAGGACAATAAAGCGAGCAGCAGAAAACTAAAGAATATCCGATAGCTCATTTTTTATTTGCTCCTTATGCCTCAACTATTGCCGTCCCAGGCCAGCGCTGCCGCTTCGTCTTGCGACAGCGTCAGATCGGCCTCGCCGTTGTCGGGGGGCATCATTTCGCGCCAGGCGCGCAATAAATCAATCAGTTCCTGGAGAGAGTCCGTAGTAAGCAACTGTCGCCGCATCGCCGAGGCGCGCGCTAGCCCTTTAAAATATAGGGCCAGGTGTTTGCGGGTTTCGAGTACGCCGACGCGTTCCCCCTTGTAACGGGCCATGAACTGTAGTTGCTCCATGGCCAAATCGATCCTCGCTCCCAGGGAGGCGCCGCGCCGGGCTGAAAAAATCCAGGGATTGGCCATGGCAGCGCGTCCGATCATCACCGCATCGCAATCCGTCTGCTGCTGCATGGCCAGGGCGTCTTCATAGCAAAAGACATCGCCGTTTCCCAGCACCGGGATGGTGGCAATCTCCTTGGCCCGGGCGATCCAGTCCCAGGAGGCTCGCCCCTTGTACTTCTGTGCCACCGTGCGGGCGTGAATGCCGATGGCCTGGGCGCCTGCTGCTTCGACGCGGCGCACTACTTCGAGCAGGTTGATGGAGTCATTATCCCAGCCAATCCTGGTCTTGACGGTTACCGGGACCTGGACCGCATCTACGGTTGTGCGGACGGCGCGGTAGAGCAGGTCCAGATCGCGCAGGTAAGCAGCGCCACAGCCCTTTTGCAAAATTCGGGGCACAGAGCAGCCGAAGTTGATATCTACTACCTGTGCACCCCTTCGTTCAAATTCCTGCGCCCCCGCGGCAATCATATCGATATCATTGCCATAGATCTGGGCTGCCAGTAAAGACATGCCGGTCTCGGCGTAAATCGGCGCGTCCGAGAAATCGAGGAGTTGTTTTTTCTTGCGGGAGTTCTGGGAAATGATGCGGCAGTTGATGAATTCAACCCCTACCAGGCGAGCCCCCAGGCGAGCGCAAATCAAGCGGAAGACCCAGTTGCCGACGCCGGCCAGGGGGGCGAGGGTCAGGATGGGCATTCCCGGTTTGAACGGCTGCAGGGTATAAGAGCCGATTTTCATAGGGGAATCGAGAGAAAATCACTGACTGGATTGCTGTTGCAGACGGGCAGCAATGGCCTTTTCTTCCTCGGCGGCGGCGATCATGCCCTTGCGCTGATAGAATATGGACAGACTGGTGTGGGCCAGAAAATCATCGGGATTGTGCTCCACCGCTTTTTGGGCATATTTCAAGGCTGCGTCGAAGTCTTCCAGCTTTTCGTACACGTGGGCCACAGACTGGAGGACGTCGGCGAATCCGGGATCGATTTCCAGAGCCCTTTTAAAATCTTCCAGCGCTCCGGCAAAATCTTGCTGAGTAAATCTAGTCAGGCCACTTTTATAAAGGGCCATTTTTTCTTCTTCGGCCATAGTTCGGGGGGCGCGGGGGCAAAGTTTTAAAGTATTTAAGCGCCGTTTTAACTCTGGAGTTTAAGTTGGAAGAAAGCCGTATCACCCCTTTTGAGGGATGGATTCGAGACGTCCGAGAATCTCTTCGAAAATTTTGTCCGGTTTAGCGGAACCATTCACTTTTAGGCCCAAGTTCTGGTGCTCGTAGTGTTCCAGGACGGGGGCGATTTCCAGGTGATAGGTAGTCAGGCGTTCGCGCATGACCTCTTCGGTGTCGTCTTCGCGATGTACGAGGCGATCGAGAATTTCGGGTGGAGGAGGATTAAAAGTGAGGTGGTAAACCTGTTTGGTAAGGGGATCGGTTCGGCGTCCAGTTACCCGTTGGAGTGCCACCGCATCACTTACGTCAATATATAGTGCCGCATCGAGGGAAAGCCCTCTTTGTTGGAGGCATTCATCAAAGGCCTGAGCCTGGCTCAGGGTGCGTGGAAAACCGTCCAGGATAAAGCCGTTAGTGATGTCGTCGTGTGCGAGGCGATCCTCTACAAGTTGCATAACGTGATGGTCGGGCACTAGCCGGCCGTGTTTCAGGCAATCTTCAATCATTTGCCCCAACTCGGTGCGCTGGGTCACGGCTTCGCGCAGCATATCGCCGGTGGAAATGTGATCGATTTTGAAATGCTCGGTAAGGAGTTTGGCCTGTGTGCCTTTACCTGAGGCCGGGGCACCTATAAGCATTAAGTACATAGCTGGTCCTTGTAAACAAGCGAAAGTTTGGGCAAGGGGAAAAGAAATAATATATTTAAAGAGAAAGATATTATCAAGAAAAGTTTCGCATTTGAAGGGGAAGTGGGACATGCTTTACTGGATGATGCCGGTTTTATTTATCGGCTTGCTTTTTAACGCATCGCACGGGCAGTCCGAAGTGTCTGGGGATTTCCAGAGGCCGCTGCACTATATCGCCTGCCGTCCCGTCGGCGCGATTGTAGTTGACGGCAAACTGGATGAACCTTCCTGGCAACGGGCAGAATGGACCGAATATTTCGTCGATATCGAGGGTGCTGCCAGACCCTTGCCGCGTTTCAAGACCCGTGCAAAAATGCTCTGGGACGAAACCTACTTTTACGTCGCTGCAGATATGGAGGAGCCGCATGTCTGGGCGAGCCTGACGAGCCGCGATACGACGATTTATCACGACAACGACTTTGAGGTCTACATCGATCCGGACGGCGATACCCACGAGTATTACGAATTTGAGATCAATGCCTTTGGAGCCGTGTCAGACCTGTTGCTGCTCAAACCTTATAGAGATGGTGGAATATCCATCAAGTCGTGGAATATCAAGGACTTGAAAAGCGCTGTGCAGGTCTGGGGCAGCATCAACAAGTCGCTCGATGAAGATGCGGGGTGGTCGGTGGAATTGGCTTTTCCATGGGCCGTCCTCAAGGAATGTGCCAATCGTCCCACCCCGCCGCGAGAAGGAGATTACTGGCGGGTGAATTTTTCCAGGTTGCAGTGGGAGGTCGAACCCAGCCAGGAGGGTTATTCCAGAGCTGAGGGCGCCAGCGTCGACAACTGGGTCTGGTCGCCCCACGGAATTGTGAATATGCACTATCCCGAAAGATGGGGTTTCGTACAGTTTTCGCTCAGAGGAGCAGGGCAGGGGGAGGCGGAATTCCAGGTTCCTCCCGAGCAAGAGGCCCTAAGAATTCTCCGCTCCATTTACCATCGCCAGCGCCAGTTTAGCGAAAAGCACGGATATTATACTACCAGCCTGGATTCCCTGGGTATTGAATACCAGATTATGCGGGAATTTCACTGGCCCCCGCGTTTGCAGGTAACCGACCATTTATTCGAAGCATCTTTTGAGGAAGTAGTAGATTTGCACCGAGACGGCCGCATAAACCACTGGTTCATACGCCAGGATTCGAAGACCTGGAAGGACTAATCGCCATTTGGGGCGCCCCCAGCGGGGCGGGCGTGCAAGAGTACCATAAGGGAAGAAATGTCAGCGGGAGAAACCCCGGAGATGCGCTGGGCCTGGCCCAGATTCAGCGGCCGGATAGCTGCCAGTTTCTGGCGTGCTTCGATGGACAGGCTCTGACCTTCACGCGCATAGTCGAAATCCCCTGGAATGGCCATGCCTTCCATCCTCTTTAGCTTTTTTACCTGGGTAGCCTGGCGTTCGATGTAGCCAGCGTATTTGACTCTGGCCTCCACGTGCTCGGCGGCATCGGCGCTCAGGACGTGTTCGGGGGGCGAGATTTCGACAATTTCTCGGTAGCTCAGTTCGGGCCGCCGCAGCAAATCGCTTAGCCCGGTGGACTCTTTAATCGGTGCGGTACCACACCGCCGCAGGATGGCCCCCACGTTTTCACCGGGCTTGACCCGCTGCTGGGCCAGCCTTTGCAATTCCCGCTCTACCTGCTTTTGCTTTTCTAAATAACGCTGGTAGATCGAATCTTCTATAAGCCCCAAGCGGCGTCCGAATTCCATCAGTCGGTAGTCGGCGTTGTCTTCACGCAGCAACAGGCGGTACTCGGCGCGGGAGGTGAGGATGCGGTAGGGTTCCTGGGTGCCCTTGGTGACCAGGTCATCGATCAGGACGCCGATGTAGGCAGTTGAACGGTCCAGGACGAAGGGAGCCTCGCCGCGGATTTTAAGGACGGCATTGATACCGGCCATAAGGCCTTGAGCCGCAGCTTCTTCGTAGCCGGTCGTTCCATTGATCTGGCCGGCGAAGAAGAGGCCTTCTACGAGCTTGGTCTCTAGATGGGGGTAGAGTTGGGTGGGTGGGGCATAATCGTACTCGACGGCGTAAGCCGGTCGCATGATGGTGGCTTTTTGCAGCCCGGGAACGGTGTGGAGAATGTCACTTTGAACTTCCTCGGGCAGACTCATAGAGAGTCCGTTGATGTAGTACTCCATGGTCCGCCGGCCCTCGGGCTCAACGAAAATCTGGTGCCGATTCTTGTCGCTGAACTTGACCACCTTGTCCTCGATTGATGGGCAGTAGCGTGGGCCGATCCCTTCGATATTGCCGCTGTACATGGCCGAGCGTTCCAGATTCTGCTGGATGAGCTCGTGCGTCCCGGCATGGGTATAGGTCAGCCAGCAGGGCAACTGCGGCCGGGTGATTTCCTCCACTGCGTAGGAAAAGGGGGTGGGCGGTTCGTCTCCGGGTTGGGATTCCATAGCGGCAAAATCAATGCTGCGGCCGTTGACCCTGGGTGGGGTGCCGGTTTTGAGGCGGCCAATTTCAAAACCCAGTGCTGCCAGGCCAGCCGAGGCCTTGTCGGCGGCGCTTTCGCCGGCGCGCCCGGCGCTGTAGGAAAAGTCGCCGACGTGGATTTTGCCTTTGAGGAAGGTCCCGGTAGTAAGAATAACGGCCGGGGCGCGGAAGATGGTGCCGCCTTTGAGACCTACTCCTGCAATTTTTCCAGCCTCGATGAAGAGTTGTTCCATCATGCCCTGGTAGATATCCAGGTTCTCCTGCTGTTCGCAGGTGAACTTCATCTCGAACTGGTAATCCTTTTTGTCGGCCTGGGCCCGGGAGGCGCGCACCGCTGGGCCCCGGCTGGTGTTGAGGCGTCGGAACTGAATGCCGGTGCGGTCGATATTGACCGCCATCTGGCCGCCCAGGGCATCGATCTCCTTGACCAGGTGACCCTTGCCAACACCGCCGATGGCCGGGTTGCACGACATTTGCCCTATGGTATCCAGGTTCATGGTCAGCAACAGGGTCGCGGCGCCCATGCGGGCGGCGGCCAGGGCGGCCTCGGTGCCGGCGTGACCAGCACCGACTACGATGAGATCGTAGAGCGGGTCGGAGTTGGGCATAGCGCTATTGACCGCCTTCGAGCAGGTGGGCGAATTCGGCTTCGAGTTCCCGGGCCAGGGCGGCCAGTATTTCGTCCGCCGTTCCCGGGCGTTCTCGCTTTTCGCTCCACTGCCACTGGTCCAGATAATCGTCGCTGCCCTCGAGGCCTTCCTCCATGGCGAGTCTATCGATCGCCTGCTGAAAGCGCTCGTCCAGAGGCTTAGAGACAGGTCTGCGGCCTTCGAAAGCGCGAAGTTGTGCCGGAATTTCGCGCCAGTAGAGAATTTGGTATAGGGCCATTTTAGTCGTTTTTCTGTTCCAGGTGGGCGTCGATCGCCTGGCGGAAAGCCCCGATATGGGCGGGTGTAGTACCGCAGCACCCACCAATGAAATAGGCGCCCTGGTCGAGCAACTGGGGCAGCAGGCTGGCCATTTCTTCCGGGGTTTGCGAGTAGTAGGTCAGGTGGTTTTCGTCCAAAAGGGGCATGCCGGCATTGGGATATGCCATCATTTTTTTGGCGATCCCCCGCTGCGCCATTGCCTCATGCAGCTGCTGGGTTCCGTTCAGAGCATAAGGCATGCCGGTGTGGTCGACCTTTTGCGATTCGGCCCCGCAGTTCAGGCCCAGCAGATGGACGTGTTCCAGCAGATCGTCGCCGTCTGCAAAGATACCCGATGAAAGGATTTCCAGCAGGTCGGCCGCCGAATGGCCCCAGTCGGTGCGGTACACTACTTCGCCAGTGCGGCGATTTTTGGTGAATTTGTAGGTCATATTGACGGCAATGGGCAGACCGGTCTTGCGCGCTTCGTCTACGGCTATGGCCGCCTCGTTGGCGGAAAACATAGTTTCAATGGAAAAAAAATCGACGCCGCCCTCTGCCAGGATTTGCGCCATTCTCCGGTGAGCTTCCCTGACCCGGTCATTGGCAATGCCGAAATCGGTATCGCCGCTATCGGCTTCGATGGCGCCGGGAGAGGGGCCAATTGATCCAGCTATGTAGACCTTCCGGTCGCTTTTTTCAACGGCGGCGTGGGCGTGTTCCACTGCAAGTTTGAGTATGGCTTCGGCTTCGCCATCCTTTTTGTCCGCCATTTCAAGGTGCAGAGTGGAAGCCACAAAGGTGTTGGTGCCAATGGCATCGGCACCGGCGTTGATAAAAGCTCTGTGGACTTCGACCACATCGTGCGGGTGCGATTCATTTGCCAGGGTGCTATTGGTCAGCTGTACTCCGCGGGCAAACAATTCGGCCCCGAAGCCGCCGTCGTACAGCATGGGGCGGGGATCTGCCAATCTATCAAGCAGTGTTTTCATAGGCTTTCAATAATCCTGTAATTCGCCTTTGCGAAAGGCGCGTAGAAAAGTTTTGCAGTTGCGATCCTTGCCCAGCAGCATGTCCTCGGCGAGTTGGTAGGGCGCTGAATTGCGGTCGAGGGAGTAGACTTCGCCGGGTTTGCTGGTGACCGGATCGACGATGCCGCTGTCGGCCCCGGCCGCAAGTGCCAGGATAAAGAAAACATCGTTGATCAGACGGCGGCAGGGCAAGCCAAAAGAGACATTGCTGAAGCCGCCGGAAATATGAATTTCGGGGCCGTAGTTAGACCGGAGGCGGCGGATGGCATCCAGACTGTGGTTGCCGAATGCCATATCCACCGAGATCGGGAAAATGAGAGGGTCGACGTAAATATCGTCGAGGGCCAGGCCTTTTTCAAGAGCTTTGTCCACCATGCGCGAGGCATTGGCAACCCGCTGTTCGTCGTTTTCCGGCATGCCTTTTTCTCCGGCGGCCGTGACCATGACCCGGGTGTTGTAGTGCCGCGCCAGGTCCAGGGCCTCGATGCGCTCCAGCGAAGCCGAGTTCAACATGGTGCGGGGCCCCTCGTCGCTGCAGGCATCGAGGCCGGCCTCGATGATCTCGATATTCGAGGAGTCGACCGCCAGGGGCAGCGAACTCAGCTGCTGTACGGTCTCCACGAGCCACCGCATGGCCTCTTTTTGCTCTTCGAGTTTCAGGGAAATTTCATCCACGTTTAAATCGAGAAAATCGGCCCCGGCCTCTTCCTGGCGGCGCACCAGCCGGGTCAAATACTCCAGTCCCTCGCTGGCATCGGGCTCCTGGTCGGCCATGGCCGCCTGGACGGCAATCTTGACGTGCTTGACGCGCCCTTCGTCGTAGTCCTGGGTCTTCTTGACGGCGTCGGGAATCACCAGGTAGCGGCGCTCGCCTGCGGTGTTGAAATAGCGGACGGCTTCGAGCCCATCGGGGCGGTTGGCGACCAGTTTGCCCTT
>CAXFTV010000557.1:0-7738 GCA_964005845.1 uncultured bacterium | reverse complement strand
TTCCACCCAGCTGGCGATTTCGGATACCGAGCCAATGCCATCGCTGTAGGTCGAGTGACTGTGGCAATCGCCGCGGCGCACCTTGAAGCTGGCTAGTTTGCGGGAGGCCTCAATGCGCGCGCGCATGGCCTCTTTCCAGTAGCCGATGACCGTGTCGGGATAGTTGGCGCGTTTTTTTGCGCGATTCTTGAGTTTGTGCTGGTGGGCGCGTTCGCGCGCGGTTTTGCGGGCCATTTTTCGTTCCTTCGCAAGCTGCAGGATGGATGAAGAAAAACTGCTCTAGGGTAAGGGGGGGAGGGCTTGTTGTCAATCGGGGGCAGTTTATATTCTTAACGCGCCGGGGGTTTGCCCTGTCGCGGGGAACATCTTTGCATGGCAGAGCATCGTATACCTATAGTTGCCGGACTTTTACCGGGGGATGAGGTTTGACAGGTTCTGGAAGACACCTTCTTTGGGCTCTGCTGTTTTTGCTGACCGGATGTGCGGCGGGATATTCGGGATTTATGAAGGGCTCCCTGCAGCGCCTGGAGGGCCGGGACTACGCCGGTGCGCTGGCCAAGCTCGAAAAGCCGCAGGGCAAGACCAATAAACTGCTCTACCACTTTGAGAAAGGTCTTATTCTCCACTACCAGGGGGAATACGAGGGATCCAATCGTGAATTTGCCAGGGCCGAGAAGTTGATCGACAGACTGTACACCCGATCGATTTCCCGGGAGATCGCCGCGCTGGTCACCAATGATGCCATCCGGGCCTATAGCGGCGAGGAGTTCGAGCGCACCTTTGTGCATTATTATCGCGCTATGAACTACCAGTACCTGGGTCGGCCCCAGGAAGCTCTGGTGGAGTGCCGCAAGGCGAATTTGCGGCTGGAGCAGTACGCGGCGGCGAGCGAGTACGAACTCAGCTACAAAAACGATGCATTTCTCCAGTACATGACCGGGTTGTTCTTCGAGGCCGAAGGCGAGTTAAACGATGCTTACGTATCCTATAAAGATGCGGAGAAAGGCTACCGGGCCTACGCCGAGATATTTGGCCTGCAGGTACCCCGCATGCTGGCCCGGGATCTGGCGAACCTGGCCCGGCGGATGGGTTATGCGGAAGATCTAGATGCCTATATCAAACGCTACCGCCTAGATCCGGCCGAATTGAGCGCGGCGCGGGGAGGCGAGGTCATTATCTTTGTGGAGAGCGGTTTTGTTTCCCGCAAACGCCAGAACGAAATCGAAATGCCGATTATGGAGGACGACGACACCGGGGATGTGTGGTTGCTATCGGATCGGATGGTCTATCGCTACCGGCGTTACGGTCACCGTTCCCACAACAAGGTGAAATACTGGCTCAAAGTGGCTTTGCCCTACATTGAAATCATCCCCACGGAGGTCAGCCAGGTGCGTCTGCGTGGGGCCGGGAAGAGCGTAGAGGGGGTGTTGGTAGATAATTTGAATGCCATTGCCGGCGAGAATTTTCGCGAGAAAGAGGACGGTATCCTACTGCGCACCATAGCGCGAGGGCTGGCTAAATACGCGATGGCGCAAAAGGTCAAGGATAAGAACGAGGTCCTGGGCTACCTGGTAAACTTGTTGGGCAATTCTACCGAAACGGCGGATACCCGCAGCTGGTTATCGTTGCCATCCCACATTCGCATCGCACGTTTTTCGCTGCCGCCGGGAACAGTTGACCTGGTCCTGGAGTTTTTAAATAGAGGGGGCCAGGTGGTAGATAGCACGCATTTTCCGGAGGTCGAAGTAAAGGCCGACAAAGCGGTTTTTCTGAGTTGTCGGAGTTATCGCTGAGTATCTGTCTGCTATGTCGTGTGCCGGGCTCGGCTAGGGATTTGCGGGCAGACACTGAATCCGAGCAACCGCAGGGAGAAAGGACATGAACTCGAAACTGTATTTTTCGGTGCTGGTCGTTGCGCTGGTGAGCGCCTGGTTTAGAGCTCCAGCAGTGGCGCAAAAGATTGCCCCGGTTCCTTCCGGGCAAGGCGTCCAAAATGTGCTGGAAGAAGGTCGCGTGGTAAATATTATCGACTGGGACGGCGGCAAATTGCCCAAGCTCTACGAACGCTCGGATCAACTGCCCTTGACTTTGGAAGATGTGCGCAAACTCAGCGCCAACGAATTTGACAACGGCGCTATCGTCAGGATGATTCAGGAGCGCCGCTGCGCCTGCGATGCCTCGGTGGACGCCCTGGTCGAGTTGAAAAAAGCCGGCGTCGCTCAGGAGGTGATTCAGGCCGTGTCGCTACATGCCCTGGCGCCGAACCGCGCTCTCAACTTGAGGATAGTCATGGATTTTGAGGGTCTGGGCGGGGCCTCGCAGATCTCCAACCAGGCGCGCAAGGGATACCTCTATCTAATCATTCCGGATGGGGGACGCGAGCGGGTCTTTATGGGCAATCTGCATACTATTCTGGGCCGCAAATGGCAAAGCGATTCCATGGTAGATCGCGAGGACTTGCTCTTGCCCAAAAAGGTGCGAAGAGTAGTATTTGAAGCGGCGGTGCCGTTGAAGACCTACGGAATTAAAGAAGCCATGGTTTTTCAATCGACGAAACCAGATATTTACACTTCGGCGGATATCCCGCAGGGGGACCGGGCCGAGGTGCAGACATTTCACTTCGAATACCCTTCGAACTCGCTGCAGCGGAACTGTGTTTTGCAGGTGCTGCACAAACAGGATGCCATGTTGCCGGATAAATGGCGACTTGTTAGGGCACACTTCGAGTGCGAATGGGACTGATCGTCCGGTTTGAGACAATGAGAGGAAAGGAGGGTAGCATGAAAAGTTTTGTCAAAGGAGGGGCGGCCCTGTTATTGGCGTTGGGATTGACGGCCTGTGCCGGCCCCCGGGCCTTTACCCAGGGCGCGTATGGGGATCCAGGTGAAATCCAGATGTTGGAGGCCAAGTGGAACCACAACGATATGCAGTTAGTCGCCAAGAAAGTGGTAAATTCCCTGGATACCTGGATCGTAGAAAAGAAAGTAAGTGAAAAACCAGTGGTCATTCTGGAGACGCCAAAAAACAGAACTGCCGAGCACATCGATATGCAGGCACTTTATGATCACGTCAAGACCGCGTTGATTCAGAGCGGCAAGTTCAGTTTCCTGGACAAGGCTGCCCGCGGCGAAATTGCCAAAGAATACGAGTACCAAGGATCGGGTTATGTGGATCCAAACCAGGCGGTGGGGCCGGGCAAGCAAAAGGCGGCAGCCTTTTCGTTGGGTGGGGTCATAACTTCCACCGTCCAGCAGGTTGGCAAAGATAAGTCCATGTACTACAAGGCTACCTTCGAGCTGACCAGTATAGAGACCACGGAAATCGTGTGGACCGATCACAAGGAAATCGTCAAAAAGTTCAGGAAGAAGAGCATAGGGTTCTAACAGAGGGAGCAAAATATGTTTCGCTGGACATGGCTGGTAGGGGCGCTAGTTCTGATGGTGGGGGTCGGGGTCGGCGTGGCAGATACCGAACCGGGTCGTACTGACGGTCCGGAGGGGAGCGAATACGGCAAGGGTGGATACAGGTATAGCGGAATGGGCGGGCAGTATTACCTGGAGCCCTTTTTCGGCTCTGCCCAGGTGGGCCGCGAGGTCGAGGGGGCGGACGAGAGTTCACGGACCGATTTAGTGGGCGGTTTTAATGCCGGTTACCAGATCGAGGACTGGCTCGCGTTCCAACTGGGTTTTGCTTATATATCGGAGCAGCGGATAAGCTTATACAGCGCCGGCATACGCAACCGCTACAATCTGGAGCCTTTTGGTTATTTCTTTGCTCTCGATGCCGAAATATATTCCCCGGAACAGGAAAAAAGCCAGTTCGGCATCGCCCCGGGCGCGGGCGCTGAACTATTGCTGAGCGAGCGCTTGCGGGTAGGGCTGGGCTATCAGCACGACTTTATTTTTTCGGATGACAACATCGGCATCAATCGCTTCACCGCAAAGTTGCAATTCAAATTTTAGCGCTGCGCGTCGGCCGCCTGAAGGGTCATCTTGAGAAAATAGCGGTGTACGCTCAGGTCGCCGGTTAGTTCGGGGTGAAAGGAAGCGACCAGAATGTGCCCCTGGCGGGCCAGGACGCAGTCATCCTGGTAAAAGGCCAGGGCATCCACTCCGCTTCCCAGGCGGCGGATGCGAGGCGCGCGGATGAAAATCATCTCCAACTCGGTGGCGTCGCCCTTGGCGATAAAGCGGCCGGTAGCTTCGAAACTCTCGCGCTGGCGGCCGTAGCTATTTCGCTCTACCGTCAGATCGATCAGACCGAGGGATTTCTGGGATGGGTTGAGGACTTCGCGCGCCAGCAGGATCATGCCGGCGCAGGTTCCCAGGATGGGTTTCCCCCGCGCCGCAAAGCTGCGCAGGGGCTCCCAGAATTCGTAGAGGTCCATCAGTTTGATCAGGGTGGTGCTTTCGCCACCGGGGATGATGAGCCCATCGAGGAAATCGAGCCCTTCGGGCTTTTTGACGATTTGCGCGTCGCCGCCGGCCTCTTCCAGCTTTTTGCCATGGGCCTCAAAATCACCCTGTAAACCCAGTACCCCGATCATTGCGATATTACCAGCCTCTGGTCTGCAGGAGCTGGCCTTCCTCCAGGGTGTTGATATCGATGCCGACCATGGCCTCGCCCAGATTTTCCGATACGCGAACCAGGACATCGGGATCTTCGTAGTGCGTAGTGGCTTCGACGATGGCGCGGGCACGCACTTCGGGATCGCCGGATTTGAATATCCCCGAACCCACGAAATTGGCCTCGGCTCCCAGCTGCATCATCAGCGATGCATCGGCCGGGGTGGCAATGCCGCCGGCTGAAAAATTGGGCACCGGCAGTTTGCCGGTTTCGGCGATTAGCCGGACCAGCTCGTAGGGGGCGCCCAGGTCCTTGGCCGCAGTCATGAGTTCCTCGGATCTGAGGGTGGTCAGACGGCGCATTTCGTCGGTGACGGTGCGCATGTGGCGCACGGCTTCGACCACATTGCCGGAGCCGGCTTCGCCCTTGGTGCGGATCATGGCGGCGCCCTCGCCAATGCGGCGCAGAGCCTCGCCCAGATTGCGGCAGCCGCAGACAAAGGGTACCTCAAAGGCGAATTTATCGATGTGGTAGTGCTCGTCTGCCGGTGTCAGGACCTCGCTTTCGTCGACGTAGTCGACACCCAGAGCCTGCAGCATCTGGGCTTCGGCAAAGTGGCCGATGCGGCATTTGGCCATGACCGGGATGCTGACGGCCTCCATGATCTCGCGGATTTTCTCGATGCTGGACATGCGGGAGACGCCGCCCTCGGCGCGGATATCGGCGGGCACGCGTTCCAATGCCATTACCGAAACAGCACCGGCATCCTCGGCGATTTTGGCCTGGTCCGCGGTTACAACGTCCATGATGACGCCGCCCTTGAGCATCTCGGCGAGGCCGGTTTTGAGTCTTAGAGTACCCGATTGGGAGGGGTGACCGTTGTCTTTGTCGCTCATGACCTGCTCCTTTGAGAATAAATTTGCAATTTCAGCACCATGCGCAAACGGCCGGGGATCTCGCGGGAATTGTGCCGCTGGTATTTTTCGATGTCTACAGTGCGTTCTTCCCCATCCGCAATCCACTCGCCGAAAAACTAAGGGAAAAAGTCCCACAAGGCACTGGAATGCGTGTCCCCACACTGTTTCGCCATGTACCGAGGCCGATTTTTTTGCCCATAATTGAAAGTGTAATCCTTAAGAAAATAGTCGAATAGAGTATTCGGCGCAAAGGAGTTAGCGTTTTTTTTGCCGCATCGGCTCATTCCGGGGGGTGCGGGTCGACAGTGGCCCCGTCCAGTTGCCGACCTCTGAAATCTCGCCAGTATCTGCGGCATAGATCCCGGGCCAGGAATCGCAGTGCCAGGATGTAAATCAGGAGGCCGAGGAAACTGGCCTGGAAAAGAATGGCCAGGGAGCGCAGGCGCACCGCATCGAGGGGCAGCAAAGCCAATTTCTGCAGCAGGTCGGTGAGCGGGCTGGCCAGGAGCAGGGGTTTGGTCAAAATCAGGATTCCGAGGACGGCCAGACTGATCAAGAGCGGGCGGTACAGGGCGCGGGCAAAATACTTGAGGTCTAAGTTGATCAGGCGGTGTACCAGATATTGGGTGATGAGGAAGAAGAGTAGAGAGCTAAGCAGAATGGCTGTGGCCAGGCCTCCGATTCCGTAGGGCACGCTGAACCAGAGGGTCGGCGCCAGGACGGCCAGGCAAAAAAGCGCCCAGCGGAAGGACCAATGGGCCCGTCCCTTGGCCAGGAATATGGTGCTGACCGTTGCTCCCACGGCCTTCAGGACGACGGCCATAACCAGCAGGCGGAGGGCCGCAATAGCCGGTTGCATTTCGGCGTTTACCAGCTGGACGACTTCCGGGGCAAAGACGAACAGCCCCATCAGCAGTGGCCAGAAAAAGAGCGCTAGGCTCTGGACGGCGGCAGTATAGGCGCGGCCAAGCTGGGCATCGTCCTTTTGGATGCTGGAAAAGGCTGGCAGGCCGACCCGGTGGATGATGGTGGAGAGGCGAATTAGAGGAATGAGCGAGATTCTGCTGGCAAAGCCATAATGCCCCGCTGCCGCCGCCCCCAAAAAGGGCAGAATCAGAAACTGGGTCAGGCGGCTATTGAGGAATCCCAAGATGCGCTCACCGGTAAAATTGAGCGCAAAGCGCAGCAATTCTCTCAGGGTGGCCGGACTGAAATGAAATTTTGGCCGCCAGGAAGCGAAAAACCACAAACTGGCCAGCAGGGCTAGCTCGCGTCCGATCGAAGCGATGACAAGAGCGCGGAGGCCGTAATGGGGCAGCAGGGCGAGGGCGGCCAGGCTGTAGGCCACGACCGAGATGATTTCCGCCAGGGCCATGGCGCGCATGGAATGCAGGTGCAGGCCGCGCTGCAGGCGGGCGCGCAGGATGCCGGAAATCGAAGCAAAGGGAATTAGCAGGCAAAGAGCGGTGAGTATCTCCTGGAAGGCGGCGGGGTCACGAGGCGAGAGTAGAGGAGCCACCAGGGGTGCCGACCAGATGATCAGGGCAGTCAGTAGCAGCCCCCACGAGAGATTGGTCCAGAAAGCCGTATTGAAATGGCGTTCCTCTGCCTCCGGCAATTGGACCAGGGCGGCATTCATGCCCAGGTCGCCGATGAGTGCCAGGAACATGACCAGTGCCAGGGCGGTTTCGAAGATCCCCATTTCCTCTACCGCATAGAATAGAAGAACGGTAAAGAGCTGGATGAGGAAGGGACTGCCGGTCCAGAGAAAGGAGCGAATAGCGCGGGTAGCGAGGGATGGGGTGTGCACTTGGGTGCCGGGGGCGATGGTTTAGGCCGGCTCCAGGCAGGAGCGCACGAATTCGAGGTTGCGGTAGGTACTGGCTTCCTGCCCATTCAAGCCGGTTGCGGGCTCCAGTCCGTCCGGCAGATTTTTCAGGTGCGTCTCGACCACGGCAAAACCCGAAAAACCAGATGTTTGCAGGGTCCGTAGCAGATCGGGCCAGTCGACCAGGCCCCTTTCGATGAGCTGCCAGTTTTTTTCCTGCGGGTCCCAGTTTTTCATGTGGACGTGAGCCACCAGATCATTTATTTGCCCGTATTCGTCCGGATAGGGTGCGGGGGAACCGGCTCTGACCGCATTGCCCGGGTCCCAGCACAGGCCCAGGTGCTCGGGGCCGATCTGCCGGATGATCGCGGCGGCTTCGATTCCGGTTCCTCCCCAGCAACCAGCTTCGTTTTCCAGGACCAGCCGG
>CAXFTV010000556.1:0-4598 GCA_964005845.1 uncultured bacterium | reverse complement strand
GGGGTCGAGGTCAAGCCCATTGCGGCAATGGCGTCGGCCACCTGCTGCTGGCGGTCCCAGGTTTTGCCAAAGTCGGGATGGCCCCAGACCGAGAGCCAGCCGGGTGGATGCTCGGGCCAGATGTCGGCGAGAATGCCATCGAGGTGATAGAATTCATCGACGCCGGCGCGTCCGGCGACGAGGACGCCGTGGGGCAGGCAGTGCATGGACACCTTGAGTCCTGCCGCGTGGCTTTCCCGCACCATGGCGGGAATCCATGCCGCTTTGATGCTGGCGTAAAGTTTGATGCCGTCGACCTCGGCCGCAGCGGTTTGCCGCACTGCGGCAAGGGCGTCACCGGGGTCATTTATCGGGCGCGCGACCAGGGGGGGTCCCGGGGGTGTTCCATCTAGCAGTGGCCCCAGGCAGATGAGCCGCGGCCAGGTTTGTTGGGGCCATTCTCGGCGGCACTGCAGGATCCACTCCAGGTCGTTGCCGGTATCGCGCACGGTGGTCACGCCGTAGGCGAGGAAGAGGGGCCCCTGAAAACGCATAAAGTGCATATGGGTGTCTATCAAACCGGGAATGAGGGTGCAGCCGGCATGGTGCTGCAGCGGGATACTCGGGCCTAGATCGGCCACTGGCAGGACCGTGGAAATGGTGCTGCCTTCGACTATGACAGCGTGGTTTTCCAACACTCGGGTCCCGTCGTAGAGCCATCTTGCCGCATAGGCGGTCCGTGCTGTAGTAGATGTATTTTGCCGCATTGGGCGTCTCGTATATTTAAGAGTAGCTGCTGCTGGGCTGAGTAAAGTAGAATAAACAATCCATTCGCCAGCGACCAGACCGGAAGGGATGGTCCGATGTCAATATTTCACGGTGGGTCGACCTTGGGCGCAGGTTGGTCCGGAAAGGTATCAGTATGGAACGCGCAGCAGTAAAATATGGGCCGGCGCTAGAAGCGGAATTTGAAATCGAGCAAATTGGGACCGGGGCCGGCTATCAGCTGAGGGGCGGAAGCGGGGCCAGCTGTTGGGGCTACAATCAATCCAATATCGTGCGCTGGGGCGAGCAGGTGTACGCTTTGAGCTGGCGTGACGATCTGCGGCTGGTCGTATATCGGCGCCGCGGGCCGGGGCAGTGGGAGGAGAGCCCGCCGCTGCCGCCAGTGCCGCAAAACGGCAATGTTCTGGTGGACCAGCAGGGGCGGCTGCACCTGATTTCCGGCGCCGATGCGAGCTGGCATGCACTCTTTGAAGCGCCGGCTCGAAACTGGAAATTCGAGCTGCGAGAATACGCCGAGGCCGACAGCCGGTTCGGGGCGGCGATCAATGGGCAGGGACAGATTCTGGTGGCGGGTGGATTGAAGCAGCTGGCCTGGTACGTCCTGGACCCGGAGGGGGATTATCGCGCTCTTGCAGCTGGCCGGGTGCAGCACGAGGAGCAGCGGGGATACAATTTTACCGCCTTTGCCGGGCGTGCCGCACACGCCTTCTGCAGCGATGACTATTTCGTCGGCGGGGAGCAATTTTCCAGGGGCTCGGTCAGCCGGAAAAATCCGGCCAGCGGCGAGCCTGAAGTGGTGCAGACTGAGCGGGGTATTTATCCGGTTCTCAGGACTTACTATTACTATTGTCCCGATGTCTTTGCGGAACCGGAAAACTGGCGCATGGAGGTGATAAGCGATGTCTCGGATACCTACGAGGACGGCGCCCGCGGCACTACCGAACAGCAGGATCTACTCCTCGACGATGCCGGCTCGATCCATCTGATTTATTTTGAGAATCGCCAGCCGGTCCGGACGGTGTGGGCCAGTGAGGGACAGGATCCGGGCAAGAGCCGGCTCTATCATGCGGTGGGGGAGCCGGGCGGAGAGTTGAGGCATTTCTGTCTGGGCAATTTCAACAGCGGCCGACTCTATCAGGGGATGGATGGAAATATGCACTATTTGTTGACCCGGGGGCGCCGGGGCGCGGCTACGGAATTGTGGTACAGCGTCGGGGTGGCGGGGGACTGGGGCTGCATCAGCAGGCCGGTCAGGCTGGCTATGCCGACACCCTTCTGGCATCTGTACATAAATACCCGGCGCGCTGGGGGAACGCTGGCGCCCTTTATCGATTGTTACTGGACCGGCCCCTATCAGGGCAAGAGCAACGAGGTGTGGTACGCGCGTCTGCGGGTAGCCGGGTGAACCCCTGCTGCGCTGCGCCGGGGTGCTAAAAGCGGTCCGCACGCAAGGGAGTTATATCGATTTCGGTGGGGCGCTCGGCAATCAGGTCGGCGATTATTCGTCCGGTGACGGCGGCGCCCGTGAGGCCGAGATGCCCGTGTCCAAAGGCGAAGTAGACCGAGGGATGGACGGGGGAGGAGCCAAGCACCGGCAGCGAGTCGGGCATCGATGGACGGCAGCCCATCCACCGCGTTGCCCCCTTGGCGCCGATTGCGGGCAATACGCTCCGGGCGGCAGCAAAGAGGTTGTCGGCGCGGGCATAGTTGGGCGCGGCTTCGACGCTGGCCAGTTCGACGGTGCCGGCCAGGCGCAGGCCGCCCTGCATCGGGGTCAGACCGAAATATTTGTCGCCGTAGACGACGACGCGCTGCAGATCGATGCCAGCGTGCGGCAGCATGACGTGATAACCGCGTTCCGTGTCCAGCGGAAGTTTGCTGCCGAGGCGGGCGGCGAGTGGACGGGAATAGGCACCGGCCGCCAGGACGATGCGCTCGGTTTCGTAGAGGTCGACATCGGTGCGCAGGATCGGGTTTGGCGATGCGCCCATTTGAAAGTCAATGACCTTTTGGCGCAGTATGCGGCCGCCGCGGCGGACAAAATCTGCCGCCAGCATTTGCGTCAGCCCCAGGGTGTCGGTGGTGTGAGCCACATCGGGGAAAAAAGCCCCAAAGCGGCACTGTTCCCCCAGCGCCGGTTCCAATTCGCGCACCTGTTTTGAATCGAGGATTTCAACCCTGGCCCCGCACTGGCGCATAAGTTCGAACTTGAGACTGGCCTTGGAGAAACTGTGTTCCGATTGATAGACATCCAACCTGCCCCTGGTGGCTACAAGGTGTTCGGCGCCAGCTTGTTTTAAAAGGGGGTCGAATGCCTGCAGGGCATCCTTGTTGAGGTCGTATAGGGCAGCCGCTATCGCCTCGACGCGCGCCATTGAACTGGCTGCTAAAAAGCGCAGCAGCCAGGGCAATAGGCGCGGCAAATATTGCCAGCGAATGGTCAGCGGCCCCAGCGGGTCCAGCAACATGCCCGGCACCTGTCTGGCAATGCCCGGCAGACTGACCGGCACACAGTAGGCGGTGACGATTTGGCCGCCGTTGCCGCTGCTGCAGGCGGTGCCGGGTTCATTCGGGTCGATGACGGTGACCTGGTGGCCATCGCGCTGCAGATAGAGTGCACAACAAATGCCGACAATGCCGGCACCGACCACCGTGGTCTGAATCTGTTTGTCGTCCCTGGACATGCTTTTGCCTGCTTTTTTGGGCCTGGAAGGTGGAAAAAATCAACGCCGTGCCGGATTGATATATAGAAGAGGATCCTCGCCGGCAGTCAAGTCTGGATTCCGGACATTTAAGTTGGGGGCAGTGGGGGAACCGTTTTAGCTGGCTTTGCTCTATTCATCTTCCAGAGGTTTCAGGGTGTAGGAGTAAAGCTCGACTCCGGGCGTAAAGAAGAATTTAAGGGCGATCATGCGATCGTGGAGCAGGCCGAGATCGCCGCGACCTTTCCAGGTGAGGGGTTGGTCCAGGGTGTCGGCGTGGAGTGGATCGCAATCCTCGCGCCCGAAGCCGTCCAGCGCGCGTCCGGTTTCGTCCTGTAATTGTACCCACAATTTGCCTTCTACGTGGCCGGCATCGACATTGAGGTGCAGGGCGCGGGCCTTCCAGTGGTGTGGGCGCGTCGTCAGAGTGCCCTCCATGAAACCCTCTGCCCGCACGGCAACGAAGCCGTCCAGGCGCAGGGTCGCCAGCCCTATTGCCGGCAGGCTCGGTTTGCCGTGGCGGCCGGATTCGCCGGTATAGAGGAAATAGATGGCCTCGTCTTTAAACACCGGATAACCGCAGTAGGCGCCGCCCCAGTCGAAGGCATCTGCGGGGCCGCGCGGGATGAAGGGTTCGGGCCAGCGCTGCCAGCGCAGCGAATCCCGGCTGAAGGCCAGCTGCGTTTCGGTGAAGCCGTCATTGCGGGTCGGGTCAAACTTGCGGCTCAAATCGGTGTAGTAGGCGCCGAGCATGCCCAGGTGCAAACCGGCATAGGTCGAATTGACCACGGCGCCTTCCAAACAGTAGAACTCCTGACCTGCCAGGTCGTCGAGTCCACTTTCCAGAACGGGTCGGTTTTCGCTCCATGTCAGAAAGTCGTTGCTGTCGCGGCGGCCGATTTGCCGCGTCTTCCAGGGCGAACCCCGCTGGCCGTAGAGGATGTAGCGCGCATCCGGGTCCAGGGCGCCGCGCGGCACCTCGTCGAGATAGGCAATGACGCCGAATAAGCGGCCCAGGTGGTCCTCCGCCCAAGGATAGCGGTTCCAGTGGATACCATCGGGAGAACAGGCGTGCAGGCGGAGCTTCTGGTCGGGGGGCAGGCCGCCGCCGATCTGGTCGTCCTCGGCCTG
>CAXFTV010000555.1:0-21754 GCA_964005845.1 uncultured bacterium | reverse complement strand
TTGATGGCGAGGATGTGAGCGCAATAATCCGCCGCCCTGAAATAACCCGGCAGGTGGGGGCCTATGCCGACGTACCACTGGTGCGGCGAGTGCTCGTCCACAAGCAGCAGCAGCTGGGTACCGAAGGCGGAGTAGTCGCCGAGGGACGGGACGCGGGCACCGTGGTTTTTCCGCACGCCGATATCAAAGTGCTAATGACGGCCACGCTGGAAGAACGCGCCCGCAGACGTCACCGGGAACTGATTGAAAAGGGGGTGAGTACCTCTCTCGAAGAAGTAAAGGCGGATATCCGCCAGCGCGACCAGACCGATGCAGCACGCGACTACGGTGCCGAACACAATCCGGCCGAGACGCGCATGCTGGATACGACCGAATTAACCCTGGAAGACCAGATAGACTGTATCGTTTCCTGGGCACACGAGGCTGAAAGACAGCCCAACCGATAATGCTCTGAACCCGCATATTTCAAAATGTGGGGCAACGATGAGCACTGCGGAATTTTGCCACCTTTAGGGTCCACCCGGCTATTAGTTACCGGCAGCACCCTTAACCCCAGAGCAATCTGGCAAAGGATTGATTACCATGACAGAAGAAACCCCATCCACAGAACCACAAACTGCCGTAGAGGAAAAACCGGTATACGGCAATATCAGCGTCGAAGATCTGGATGTTCCGGAGTACACCGAGGACCAGTTCAATGACTTCATGGCTCTCTACGATGAGAGCATATCCGGCATTCAGGAAGGCCAGATCGTCAATGGCAACGTCGTCGCCGTAACTGCCAGCGAGGTGCTGGTAGACATCGGTTTCAAATCCGAAGGCGCTGTATCTATCAGGGAATTCAGTGACCCGGAAGCCATCGAAATTGGCCAGGATGTCGAGGTATTTCTCGAGAGCGTCGAAGACCAGGAAGGCCAGGTCGTCCTTTCCAAGCAGAAGGCCGACTTCATGCGGGTCTGGAATAAAATTAAAGAGGCACACGACGACGGCTCCACGGTCCAGGGCAGACTGCAACGACGCATCAAAGGCGGCATTGTCGTGGACCTCTTTGGCGTCGACGCCTTTTTACCCGGCTCCCAAATCGACATTCGCCAAGTCAAAAACTTCGATCAGTTCATCGGCCAGGAATTCCCCTTCAAGATCATCAAGCTCAACAAGGCCCGGCGCAACATTGTAGTCTCGCGACGCGCCGTGCTAGAAGAAGAGCGCGAGAGCATGCGCCGAGAGATTATCAAAGAGCTGGAAGAGGGCCAGGTGCGCGAAGGCGTAGTCAAAAATATTACGGATTTCGGTGCTTTCATCGACCTGGGTGGCGTCGATGGTTTGCTGCATATCACCGATATGTCCTGGGGACGGGTAAGCCACCCTTCCGAACTAGTTTCAATCGGCGACCGGATCAAAGTCAAGGTGCTCAACTACGACCGCGAGAGAGAGCGGATTTCTCTGGGACTGAAACAGCTGACTTCGCATCCGTGGGAAGCCATCGACGAAAAGTATCCCGTCAGCACACAGACTCAGGGCAAGGTCGTCAGCATCACCGACTACGGCGCCTTTGTCGAACTGGAGGAGGGCATCGAAGGCCTGGTGCATATCTCCGAAATGTCGTGGACACAGCATATCCGCCACCCCTCCAAGCTAGTTTCTATCGGCGATACCGTAGAAGTTGTAATTCTCAAGGCCGACAAAGACAACCAGAAGATCTCCCTGGGCATGAAGCAGATCAATCCCGATCCCTGGGATACCCTGGATAGCAAATATCCCATCGGTACCAAACTGGAAGGCACGGTGCGCAGCCTGACTAATTTCGGCGCCTTTGTCGAGTTGGAAGAAGGCATTGACGGCCTGGTACACATCTCCGACATGTCGTGGACACGGCGCATCCGCCAGTCCAGCGAGATCTTCAAAAAAGGCGATGTCATTTCCGTGATCGTGACGGAAATCGACAAGAAACGCCGGCGCATCTCGCTGAGCCACAAACTCGCCTTTGAAAACCCCTGGCCCTCACTTGCCTCGGAATACGCGGTGGGATCTGAAACTAGAGGCACTATATCGCGCCTACTGGAACGCGGCGTCGTTATAACCCTGGCGGAAGACATAGATGGTTTCGTGCCTCTGTCACAGCTGGCCATTGACGACCTCCAGTCGCCGCGGCAGAGCTTTGATGAAGGCCAGGAATTGCCCCTCAAGGTTATCGAATTCGACGAGGATCAGAAAAAAATCGTCCTGAGCGTACGCGACTACCTCAAGGACAAAGACCAAGCCGAATTCGAGGAGTATCTCGCAAGCCATCCCGTCGAACCGGTCACCATCGGCGAGATTGTTGCCGACCAGGATGATGAGATGGAAAGCTGGGGTGATCCCATAGAAGATCCGCCCGCCGCCAAAGCCGAACCAGACACTACCGAGGACGAGGGCGAAGACGAAGCCTGAGTTAGCCCCGCGATACCAACTACCGAGAGCCGGGAACCGCATGGTTCCTGGCTCTCGGTCTAAAATCTACTGCCTCGCTTCCACCAGAGAGCACCATGCCAGCAACTAAGCTCACCCCGGCCATGGAGCAGTATCGGCACTTCAAAAATCAGCACCGGGATGCCATACTGTTCTTTCGCATGGGTGACTTCTACGAAATGTTCCACGATGACGCCCGCACTGCGTCCCAGTTGCTCGGTCTGACTCTGACGGCCCGCAACCATGGCAAAACTTCGGGCGAAGTGCCCCTGGCCGGCGTGCCCCACCACGCCATGGAGGGTTACGTCGCCAAGCTGATCCAAATGGGCCGCAAGGTGGCAATTTGCGAACAGGTGGAGGATCCCAAAAAAGCTAAGGGTGTGGTCAAGCGGGACGTGGTGCAGGTTGTATCCCCGGGCACGGCCCTGGCGGATTCCATGCTGGATCGACAGCGCAACAATTTCCTGGTCAGCATCTGTTTGCAAAAGGACCAGGTCGGCCTGGCAATCGTCGACTTGTCGACCGGAGATTTCGCCCTCAACGAAGTATCCACTGCAAGTTGCCAAGACGAAATCGAAAGCCTGGCACCAGCCGAACTACTGGTGGGCGAAGGGGTGGAAAAACAGTGGGTAAACGAACTTCAGCGGGCCCTGCCCGGGGTTGCGATCAGTCGCGTCGAAGACTGGCACTTCGAATTTCACTCCGCCTACGAACTGCTGACCGAACAACTCAAGGTGCGCTCGCTCAAGGGCTTTGATTGCGAAGATCTGCAAAGCGCTATCCGCGCCGGCGGTGCTGCCCTGAACTACCTGCGCGAAAACCAGCGCGGCGCCATCGGACACATCAACAGGCTGACCCGCAAGCGCACAACCGAATACATGCTCCTGGATGCCACCGCCCAGCGCAATCTCGATTTGCTAAGCAACCAGCAAGACGGCTCAAAAGAGGGGGCCTTGCTAGGCGTCCTCGACCGCACTCTCACCCCCATGGGCGCCCGTCTGATCCGCCAGTGGATCGTCGCCCCCTTGAAAGACCCGGCTGCCATCTGCCAGCGCCTCGACGTCGTCGCCGAACTGGTTGCCCAGCGCACCGCCCGGGACGCTCTGCAGGATTTACTGCGCCAGGTGGGAGACCTTGAGCGCATGATGGCGCGCATCTGCTGCCAGCGCGCCAATGCCCGCGACCTGGTCGGCCTGGCCCATTCGCTCGGTCTGGTCCCCCAAATCCGCCACCAGCTCCAGGGCCTGCAAAGTACCTTGCTGCAGCACCTGGGCAGTGCAGAACTTCCCGCAGTGGACGAACTGGTGCAACTAATTAGTCGGGCCTTAACCGACGAGCCACCGGCGACCCTGACCGACGGCGGCCTGATCCGCGGCGGCTACCACCAGGAGGTGGACGAACTGCGGCGCATCAGTACCGGTGGCAAAGACTGGATCGCCCAGCTACAAACTCGGGAGCGCGAACGCACTGGCATCAATTCGCTCAAAATCGGCTACAATCAGGTCTTTGGATATTATATCGAAATCAGCAAGGCCAACCTGGATCGCGCTCCCGATGATTACCTCCGCAAGCAGACTCTGACCAATGCCGAACGCTATATCACCCCCGAGTTAAAAGAGTATGAAGCCAAGGTGCTGGGCGCCGAGGAACGCCTTCACGAACTGGAAAGCCAGCTCTTTCTGGAACTGCGCGCACGCACTGCCGACTGGGCCCCACAAGTGCAACAGATCGCCCGTAGCCTTGCCCGCATCGACGTTCTGACCGGACTGGCAGAGGCTGCACACCGGGAAGACTACGTCCGTCCGCAGATAGATGATGGCTCCCTCATCCGGATTGAGGCCGGCCGCCATCCGGTTGTTGAGCGCCAACTCCAGGAAGGCCGTTTTGTAGCCAACGACCTCCAGCTGGATACCAAGTCCTCCCAGATCCTCCTGATCACCGGGCCAAATATGGCGGGCAAAAGTACCATTATCCGCCAGGTAGGCCTGATTGTACTGATGGCCCAGATGGGCAGTTTCGTGCCGGCCAGTGCAGCCCGTATTGGCGTCGTCGATCGCATCTTTACCCGCGTCGGCGCCGCCGATAATCTGATTCGGGGTGAAAGTACCTTCATGGTGGAAATGAACGAGGCCTCCAATATTCTCAATAACGCCACCTCCCACAGCCTCATTCTGATGGATGAGCTGGGACGCGGTACCAGCACATTTGACGGTCTCAGCATCGCCTGGGCCATAGTGGAATTTCTCCACCGCAAACAGGGCGCTCACCCGCGCACCCTCTTTGCGACCCACTACCACGAACTGACCAGGCTGGAAACGGCTCTGGAGCGCGTCAAAAACTACAATGTTCTGGTGCGCGAGGAAGAGAACAAGGTGGTTTTTCTGCACCGCATTGAAGAAGGGCCTTGCGACCGCAGCTACGGAATTAACGTAGCCCAGATGGCCGGTATGCCAGTGGAAGTGGTACAGCGAGCCGGCGAAGTTCTCGCTCAGCTGGAAAACGATCAACTGGAACCCCCCCTTCAGATGCAGAAGGAAGCGGCAGCGGAAGAACCTCAAATACAGAAAAAAAGCAATGCCAACTCCTCCGAAAAAGTCCAACTGGAATTATTCAGTCCATCCCCGGTGCAACCGGACCCTCTTAGGGAAGAATTGAAACGCCTCGACCTGAGCCAGATCACGCCCCTGCAGGCGCTACTCAAGTTGAACGAGTGGAAGGAAGAATTGCAAACGCGCGAAGAGGGTAGCTGAAATGACTGCTCCTGCCCACAATTTTACCCGCCTGCAAAAAATGGCGATCTTTCTGATCGCTCTCGGCAAAGAAAAAGCCAGAGAGATTCTGGCAGACGTCGACCTGGAAACGGTCGAAAAAATCAATAGGGCCATTGCCGAGTTGGGGCCCGTGTCCCCCGAAGTCAAAGCTACCGTTATGATCGAATTCGGCGACTTTTTCTTCAAGGATAAACCACTGAGTGGAAAAATTGTGGGACTCGGAGAAAAAAAAGCGCCCCCACCTAAGAAAACGCCATCAGCGCCGAAAAAGGCGGCGGCTCCTCAAAAAAATCAGGCCTCCCCATCCACCATCGCTTCCTCCTCGACCGCAAAGGACGAGGAAGCCAATATTCTCAAAACTTTGCAAAAGCTGCGGCAGCGCGTAGACCCTGGCAAAATTGACTGGGGCCTTGCTGGTTACGACTTCGGCGAGGGTTTTGCAGGTCCCGAGAAAGGGCGGCATTAATTATTTTTTAAACTTCAATTAAATATATCCAGCTCCTGTATGCGTTCCACCAAAGAACGCGCAATATAGACCATAAATCCCGCAGCCAGGATGACCTCACCCAGCAGAATAACTGTATCCACAATCTCCCCTTTCTTTTAAGATAGTATTGCAACTGTAAGCAAAACCCGAACCAGATTGCCATAAATCCTACAAGTCCTTTAATTACACATATTAATATATCTGGATAATGGGGGAGGCACTATCAAAGTGGAAGAGATGTCCCAGGGTGGCGGTCGCAATTTCCCCGCATATACTAGAATTTCATGAACAGAGAAAACCGCAAACAAGAGGTAATCTTCGGCCGCCACCCGGTGTTGGAAGCCCTGAAGGCCGGTCGGCCGCTGCAGCGCCTATTGATCGCCCGCGGCACCCGTGGGGCCATCGTCGACGAAATCTTTGCGCAGGCCCGCCTGGCCCGCATCCCCTACGATGTCGTCGAGCGCGAATTTCTCGACCGCGCAGCCGGTACCCGGCACCAGGGCATTGTCGCCCACGTGGCGGCCCACGCCTATGCCAACTTCGATCAAGTGCTGAGCACTCTCGACCAGGAAAAGGCCTTTCTGGTATTTCTCGACGGAATTCAAGATCCCCATAACCTGGGCGCCATCATCCGCAGTGCCCACGCCGTTCGCGCCGACGCCCTCGTCCTGCAGGAACGCGGCGCCGCCGGCCTCAGCGGCACCGCCATAAAAACCGCGGCCGGGGCCGCCGCCTACATGCCCGTCTGCCGCGTCGGCAATCTGCGCCGCGCCCTGTTGCAGGCCCGGGAAGCGGGCCTGTGGATCGCGGGTCTGGAGGTCCAGGGTGCACAGCCATTTACCGAAATCGACTTTCGGGGCCCCTGTGCCCTGGTCATCGGCAGCGAATCCAAAGGTCTGCGCCGCATGGTGGGACAGACTTGCGACTTCCAGGTCGGAATTCCCATGGGCCGCAGCGAAGTCGGCTCCTTCAATGCCTCGGTTGCGGCAAGCCTGGTCCTCTACGAGGTGTTTCGCCAGCGCCACCTGGATGGTTGATCCGGGTATGCACAAAGCTAGCGACAGATTTATCTCCCGCCCACTCCTTTGTTTGCTGGCCTTTCTGGCACCCGACCCGCTCGCCGCAACTGCAACCGCAGTCCAGGACACCATCCTGCCAAGCTCTTTGCCAGCGCCCAAATCCACTGCTCCAGCTACCTCCCTGAGCGCCCTCGCGGCATTCTCAGATACCACTCTGGAGAGCACCCTAATCCTGCTGGACCGGCTTAAAAACCACGGCAGAAAAACCGGCTTTGAATACAATGGCAAGATCATTCAGATAAAGGGAGATACTACCATTTTTCTGCAAGGTAATGCCGCGGTGTCGCACAAAGGTGCCCGACTCGAGGCCGCGGAAATCATCTTCGAGCCCCAAAAGCAACGCGCCGAAGCGCGCGCCGGCCAGGACAGCAACGGCGTAAAGATCGGCACTCCAATCCTCAAACACGGCGAGGAGACGGTTCGCGGCGAACGGATTTTCTACGATATGGAAACCCAGAGCGGCACTATCCTCGAGGCCCGCATTCAACGAAAAAAAGGCTTCTACTCCGGCCGCCAGATCCAGACCCGCTCCGACGAGGAATTTCACGTGCACCGAGGTTCTTATACCACCTGTGACCAGAGCGCCCCCCACTTTGATTTCTACAGTCCGCGAATCAAGGTGCTGGTCGATGATATGGCCATTGCCCGGCCGGTCTATCTGCGCATCAAAGAGAAGCGGGTATTGTGGATTCCCTTTTATGTTTTCTCGCTGCGCGAAAATCGCCAATCCGGAATCCTGACACCCAGTTTCGGGCGCCGTTCCATCCGCTTCGGCAGCGGCCAGAGCGAGTGGGAATTGCGCAATCTGGGATACTATATCGCGCCCAATGACTACTGGGATCTAACCCTTTCGGGAGATTTCCGCCAGCGTTCCGGCTGGCTTGCCCGCACCCGTATAAATTATGCCCGGCGCTACCACTGGAATGGACAGATCGAAACACGGCTGGAAAATGGCCGGAACGGCAACCAGAACCGCTGGGAGTGGTGGACCAGCATGCGTCACAATCAGGAATTAGGAGAACAGGGTAGTCTGCGCGCCTCCGGCACCTTTCAAAGCAACAAAGACTTCACGCGCGACAACAGCAGCAATTTACGAGATCGCCTCAACCGCACTCTACGCTCCAACCTCAGTTACAGCAAACGCTGGCGCCCGTCCGGCACCAGCCTCGGCCTCAAAGCCAGCCAGAGCAAAAACCTGGACACCGAACGCTTCGATACGGTCTTTCCCGAAGTGAGCCTGCGCAAATCCAGAAAGGCCCTGTGGTCTCCATCCAAAAGTGCTAAGGCAGGAGCTGAAAAACCCTGGTATAGCCAGGTCTACTACGACGGCAACGCCCGGCTGCGCAACACCCGGCACAGCAGTCCGGCCGATACCACCACCCGCACTGCCGCCAATCTCACCCTGAGACTGTCCTCGCAGCAGCGCCCGCTCCCCTGGCTCAACTTCAACTCCAGCCTTACCGAAACCTGGAAGGATACCGACTTGCGCAGCTCGGACCCTGCATCCAGAAGCCTGCGCACCGATCGCTTGAGCACTACGGCCGGACTGACTCAGACCTTCTATGGCCTATTCCACCCGCAGTTGGGGCACCTGAGGGCCTTCCGCCACGTATTGAAACCCAACCTTTCACTCAACTACCAGGCAACCCACACCGACATCGGCGGAGTCGCCGGATTTGGCGGTGAGAGCGGCAGTGTCTGGAAGCAGAACCGCCGGCTTACCATGCGCCTGGACAATACCTTCTGGATCAAATGGCAGCGGGACGAGGAAGAGTCCAAAATCCGTCTGGCACAGCTCAATTTTTCCACCTCCTACAACATGGACGATAAGGTGCGTCCCCTGGCCAATCTGATTTCCTCCCTAAACTTCAGCGCCGGCCGCATCCTCGATTCGCGCCTCACCCTGACTTCGGAATTCTACGGCGACCAGGACGAACTCCAGCTGCTGGCTCCACGGCTCGAGCGTTTCGAAGTCCGCTCCAGTCTGAAATTTTCCCCTCGGGCAACAAAGCAGAATGGCAAGGACAACGCGAAAGACCTCAGCTTGCCCTCCGCCCCCGGCCAGGAGCGAAACCTGGACTTCTCGGACAACACTTACCATCGCAACCGCAGGCGGGAGGATTTCGGTTTTGAAAGCGGTCTGCAGAGCGATATCCGCCGGAGCCATACTCGACGCTTTCAGTTGAGCCACTATTATTCGCTCTCCCGCAGTTCAAGCCGCACCATCAAGCGCTCCTGGCTACGCACCTCCATCGCCACTGGCTGGCGCCGGCACTGGCATTTCCAGTACTCGCTCAATTACAATCTCCACGCCCCAGAAGAGCCCTTCTTCACCAGCGCTCGGATCACCTCCGAATTGCTTTCTATACAGCGAGAATTCCACGACTGGACCGCCACCTTCAACATAGAGCCCAGTCGCTTTCATCGGGATCGGGCCTTTTACTTCAAGGCCCAGCTCAAAGACATTCCCCAAATCAAATTCGAACGCGGGGACCGCAGGAGATGAGTTCCTGAACTTGGTTGCGCGCTTGTGATCAATACGCTAGATTCAGAGACATGCGAGTGCTGATCCAGCGCGTCACCCGGGCGCGCGTTCTGGTGAAAAATCAACTTCGAGGTGAAATTGCTCACGGCCTGGTCCTGCTGATAGGCATCCACCCCGACGACGATGAAAATGCCCTGCGTTTCTGTGCTGAGAAATGTGCCCATCTGAGAATTTTTGCAGACGAAGCTGGAAAAATGAACCGCTCCGTCCTCGACGTCGGCGGCAGCGTCCTGGCAGTGTCGCAGTTCACCCTGTACGGAGATTGCCGCAGAGGTCGCAGACCCAGCTTTGACAAAGCAGCTCCCCCGGAGCAAGCAGCTATCCTGTGCGAACGTTTTGTCGACCTTTTGCAAGAGCAGGGCCTGGAAGTAGCGCAGGGCGTATTCGGCGCCCATATGATGGTCGAGATAAATAACGATGGACCCGTTACCCTAGTGGTCGAAAATCCCTGAAGCCAAATGCCATGCCCCATCCCGCTATGCCACATCTCATCCTCGGGTCCAGATCGCCGCGCCGGGTGGCGCTGCTACGACAATTGGAACTGCCCTTTGAACAACTGCCCAGCCCGGAGGAAGAACTACCTCCGGGAAAAAGCGGCCCACGGGCACACGTCTTGGAATCGGCCAGCGCCAAAGCCCGGGCGGTCCACAGCTTAGCGCAAAAAAGACTCGCCCAAAACAACGTTCCGACGATTGTCATCGGCGCCGATACAATCGTCTATCTGGATGGGGAAATAATGGGCAAACCCGGCGATCCCGAAGAGGCCGCCCAAATGCTGCACCGGCTTGCCGGCCGTTCTCATCAGGTCTACACCGGTCTTACCCTCATCTGCGCAGAGGACCGCGAGTTGCGGGATTGGGGCGAAACCAGGGTACATATGGGGCAACTTTCGGATGCGGATATCGAGGCTTACGTGCGCAGCGGCGAACCCTTGGACAAAGCGGGCGCCTATGGGATCCAGGGCCTGGGTGCCCGCTTCATCGAAGATATCGAAGGATGTTTCTATAATGTGGTGGGGCTGCCCCTGGCCCGTCTCGCCACCATGCTGAAGAAAGCCGGCTACGACTTCAACGCAAGCTACGACGACGCTATATGAGCGAAGAAAAATCCATTTCCGACCAACTGCGCCAGGCGCGCGAGGAGCGCCAGCAGACTATCGCGGATATGCACCGCCTGACGGGTGTGAGTCCAAATGTCCTGCAGGGGCTCGAAGAGGGCGACTTCGAGGTAGTCGAAGCGGTATTCATGCGCATGGGGCTGCGAACCTACGCCGAGCACCTGGGGCTGGATGCGAATGCGCTTACCCAGGCCTACGACAAAAAATTCAAGGGCCCACCTAAGCAGCCGCTGGAGAAGCCCGTCCAGCTTCCCCCAGCGGCTGCATCCCTGCCCTTTAGCATCTCTCCCCAGACCGGCCGCATCATCGGCCTGGGCGCTGCCCTGTTGATCTTCGTCGCGATCGCGGTGGCCCTGCTGGGCAGCGACGAACCAGAGCCAGATGCCAGCAAGAAAAACCTGCGCTCTTCCACTTCAGAGGCCAGAAAGCCTTTGCCAAAAGGTAAAGCCAGCGCCCCGCGAACTGCACTGCGGCCCCTGCCTTCAGTCCGCCCCGTTCCAACGGCACAAACACCGCCCGCTAACGATCCGCTCACCCTGCCTGCTCCAGCGGCCGAGACCTCGCCGCCAGAGACCCAACCCACACCACCTTCCCCACCACAAATTGACCCGGCAAGGGTGGTAAAAACTACGACTGCGCAGCACCTGGAAGCGACTGCATCCACAGCTGCAACCCCGACGCCACGGCCACCGCAAGCGCCCCCTGAACAATCTGTGCCGCCTGCGGCCGCAGCTGTACAAAGCCCGGCCACAATCGAACTCTCCGCCTCCGAGTCCCCCACCGGGACAGGCGGAGAAAACGCGGCCCAAACTGAAATTCCCGCTACGCCTGCGGCAGCAGCGAGGACCCCACCTACCCCCACGGCGCCAGCCGACTCGCTCCTGGCCCTCAGGTTCGAAGCCGTCGAAGAAGTCTGGGTCCGGGTTTGGGGCGACGGGCGCGTCCTCTTTGAGCAAACTGTAACTGCGGGCTTTACCAGCCCTAATTTGCAAGCCCGTAGCAACTTCCAGGTCACCTCGGGCAAACCCCACGGCCTGCGCTACTGGTTTCAGGGCGAACCTTTGGGAGAAAACGGAATCCTGGGCACGCCTAATCGGGTGCTGCACTTCAAAGTCTCAAAAGAAGGAGTGGTACTGCTGGGGCCCAATTCCCACCCTCCGGCCACCGCCCGCGACACTCTGCCATGACACAACACTACCTGGAGGTCTCCCTGCCCCCTCCCCTGGCCCGGGAACTTACCTACGGACTTCCCCCCAGCTTAGAAGGAAATATCCAGGTGGGCTCCCTAGTCGTGGTACCAGTGGCCCAGCGCATGATGACCGGAGTAGTCATCGGCTTTACCGAATCACCCGATCCCGCCGGCAAACTCAAACCGGAAGCAGTCCGCGATATCGTTCAAGTACTGGCGGGCGATTCACTGCTGGCTCCGGAACTCATCGACCTGTGCCGCTGGATGGCCGCCTATTACTTCGCCCCGCTCGCCAGCGCCCTGCTGACGGCTCTACCCCCCGGTGCCCAGATCAACTCGAATCGCCTCGTCCAGATCCGTAATGACTCTCCTATGCAAACCCGCAATGAACAGGAAAAAAAGCTGCTGGAGCAGCTCCGCCTTCACGGCCCTTTAAAGGTCACTACCCTGCAGCGCCGCCTGGGGCGCAAAGGCCTGGAAAACGCCCTGCGCCGCCTCAAAAGGGGGGGGCATATAGAGATTCAGCCCATTCTTCAAGCACCCCAGGTATCCGCCCTGAACGAACAGTGGGTCCGGCCGGCCAGCAGCAGCACCATCGAGACCGCCATGCCGCAACTCCAGCGCCGTGCACCCCGCCAAGCCGCCTGCCTGGTCCGCCTGATGGAACTCGGCGAAGCAGCCAAGAAAACCCTGGTAGAACAGGGATTTACTTATCAAATTCTCAAAAACTTGCACGGCCGCGGTCTCATTGAGGATTTCGACCGGGAAATCGTGCGCGATCCCCTCGCCTCTATCGATGTCCCTCCCCCCGAGCGCCTGGCGCCGACAGTCGATCAGCAAAGAGCCATTGACTTCATCTGCACTGCTCTGGATCGGCGCACATTCTGCCCCGCCCTGCTGCAAGGCGTTACCGGTAGCGGCAAAACCCTGGTCTATATCCAGGCTGTAGCCCAGACCCTGGCACAGGACCGCAGTGCCATTATCCTGGTCCCTGAAATCGCCCTGGCCTGGCAGATGGTGCGACGTTTCAAGGCCCACTTTGGTGCCCAGGTCGCGGTCCTGCACAGCCAGCTATCCGAAGGTGAACGCCACGATACCTGGCGCCGACTGAGTCGCGGCGAACAGCGCATAGTCATCGGGGCGCGCTCTGCCGTTCTGGCCCCGGTTTCCGACCCCGGTCTCATCGTGGTGGACGAAGAGCACGACTCCTCCTACAAGCAGGAGGACCTGGAAAGCACCCAGCCGCTGTTTTACAATGCCCGGGACCTGGCCCTGGTCCGGGGTCAAAAGCAGGGAGCAGTCGTGCTATTGGGTTCGGCCACTCCCAGTCTGGAGTCCTACTGGAACGCCCGCAACAAAAAATATCACCTGCTCACACTGCCCCAGCGCATCGATGACCGGCCCCTGCCCCGGGTCGAGGTGGTGGATATGCGACGCGAACCTTTTCAGAAAAAGCAGCGGGCAATCTTTTCGCGTACCCTGCGGCTAAAGATAAAAGAGCGACTCGAACGCGGCGAAAAAACGGTCCTGCTGCAAAACCGCCGGGGATTTGCTCCATTTATCGTCTGTACCTCCTGCGGCGAGGCCGTCCAGTGCGAAAGTTGCCGGGTGTCCCTGACCTACCACCGGGCACGCGAGCCGCAAACCCGCTGTCACTACTGTGACTTTAACTCATCTCTGGCCGCCGCCTGCAGCTTTTGTGGCAGCCCCGAACTGCGCTTCGAAGGCGTGGGCACCCAGAAGGTAGAAGACGCACTCGTGGAACAATTCCCCGGCATCCGCGTCATCCGCATGGACGTCGATACCACTGGCTGGAAAGGGGCCCACGATCATTTGATCGAACGCTTCCGGAAGGGCGAAGCCGACGTCCTGCTGGGCACTCAAATGGTAGCCAAGGGGCTGGATTTTCCCACCGTGACGCTGGTGGGCGTCATCTCGGCTGATACCGGTATGCACCAGCCCGACTTTCGCGCCGCCGAGCGCAGTTTTCAACTACTCACCCAGGTTGCCGGCCGCTCGGGAAGGGGAGCGGTGCCCGGCGAAGTAGTGATCCAGACCCTGATGCCCGAAAGCCCGGTACTGCAAGCCGCGGCCGCGCAGGCTTTTGAGGAGTTTGTGGAAATGGAATTGAGCGAGCGCCAGGGAACGGAATTCCCGCCCTTCGGCCGCCTGGTTGTCTTTCGCTGGCGCGGCAGGGACGAAGCCCAGGTCGAAGCTGTTGCCAGGCAATGCACCACCTGCCTCGGCGAGCTCACCGGGGGCGAGGTCGCCCTGCTGGGACCAGCTCCGGCTCCCCTTGCCCGCCTGCGCGGCTACTATCGCTGGCAAGCTCTGATGCGCGGCTCCTCGCCAGGACAACTCCACAAATTCACCGCGAATTCTTTGCCAGCTATGCAGCAGATCGCTCGCAAAAGCGCCGTCGTGCTCACCGTCAATGTAGATCCTCTGACTATGATGTAAGCGTCTGTAACGCTACTTGCATTCCTGCTGTATATTCCTAACTTTTAAACACTATGTTTTTACTTTTCTTATTTCTCTTTGCCGCCATCGGAATAAGCTCGAGTTCTGGGCGCGCGCAACAACAAACCAGCGAGTGGGCCGCTTACACCAGCACCAAGCTGATAAATCACGTTCTGGTAAATGAGAATGAGGTTTGGAGCGCAACTTCAGGGGGGGTGCTGCTCTTTGATCAGCGCAGCCGGACCTATACCCGGTTTACCCGCCTGAACGGTCTGGCCGGCAACAAAGTCCTGAGCTTGGCCACAGACGTCCACGGCCATCTGTGGTTCGGCACCGACCGGGAGGGGCTGAGCCGTTACCGCCCTGAAACTGGAAACTTCGATCCGCCTTTTCTGGATTTCAAAGATCTCCGCATCCAGGCTCTGGCCGCAGCCGAGGACCGCATCTTCGTAGGCATGGACAAAGGCATCAGTGCCTTCTTGATCGACAAGGAAGAGGTCAAGGAGACCTACCGAACTTTAGGTTCCTTTACCAAGGATACTGCGGTAAATGCGCTCGTCCTCTTCGCTGGCAAACTCTGGGCCGGCACTTCCGAAGGACTGGCCTGGGCCGATTTGAATCTGCCCAATCTGCAGGACCCGGACAGCTGGTCCTCGAACTACAGTCCGCTCTCGATAAAGGATATGGCCGTCTTCAACGACACTCTGTTCGTCGCCTCCAGGAGTGGAATTTTCGCCTTCGATGCGGAGGGGAAAAATCTGGGAAATAAGCTGGCCCGCACCGGCATCCGCAGCCTGGGCATTTTTAATGGAAGAGTGGTATTGGGGACTGAAGTCGGAGATTTTTTCCGCCGCCTTGGCCCGGGGAGCTGGCAATCTTTCCGTGGTCCTTCTAGCATCAAGGACGTGCGCGCCCTGTCGCGCGCCGACACCGTCCTCTGGGTAGCTACGGCCGAAGGTCTTCAGGTATTGGGCGCTCCGCCGCCACCCCCACCGCGCGAACCGACCGGCAACCAATTTTACGAAATTGAAATAAACGGCGATGAAGTGTGGGTCGCCAGCGTGCCCAGCGACCAGGTGGCAAATAGATTCGGCATCTATCAATTCGACGGTACGGGTTGGATGGTGCACAATACAAAAAACGGCCTGCCCTCGAATATTTCCGTCGCCCTGCAACGCGATAAAAAAGGCCAGCTATGGGTTGGCACCTGGGGCAAGGGGATAGGCGTATTGGATGCTTCCGGTAACTGGCGGCGCCTCAAACAGGATAACTCCGTTCTCGACGGCATTGGTTCGCGGAAGGACTTCGTCGCAATTAGCGAGATTGTCCGCGATGCAGATGGCCGGATGTGGATTGCCAATGTCTTGATTGGGCTGGCCGTCATGGACGGCTACCCCCCCACCCGTCAACACCTCTACGATCAAGATGCACTGGGGCTGCCCATTGGCGTCGATATCGGCAATATTGCCGTCGCCAGCGACGGGCTCAAATGGATCTCTACCCCGCGCGCCGGCTTTGTTCTCTTCGACGACGGCGGCACCCCCTTCCAGTCGGGCGATGAATTCTCCCTGGTGCTGGATACCGGTTTCGACAGCCGCATGACCAGCGACCGCACCAGTTGCATTGCAGTAGATGCTACGGGCCAGGTCTGGGTCGGTACCGACAATGGCCTCAACGCCGTGCGCGGAAGCTATTCCAGATCGTCCCAAAACTTCGAACTGGAAACCTGGCGCGTCTACAATACCAGCAACGGTCTGCCAACCGGCACCATCAGTGCACTGGAGACCGATTCCCAGGGAAATATATGGGTGGGAACCGAAGCGGGATTGACCCAGATCGGACCAAACGGCGAAATTGCCATCAACCTCACTACGGCCAATAGCGGTCTCATCAACAACCGCGTCAACTCCCTCTCCTTCGACGATGAAAAAGGAGAATTGTGGATTGGCACTCTGGATGGCCTGAGCCGGCTACAAATAACCCCTTCCCAGAATGGCGAACCCTCCGACCTTACAGTCTATCCCAATCCCTTTTTCCCGGACGCCAACCGCAATGGCATGAGATTCTCCGGACTTCCCCTGGGCGCATCCATGCGAATCTTTACCCTGAACGGCACCCTCATAAAGGAAATACAGGGCGAACCCGGTAGCGCTACGATCGCTTGGAACGGCCAGACCACTTCTGGCTTTCTGGTCGGCTCCGGCATTTATTTATTTGTCGCCGAAGACGAAGTCGGCAACAGGGTGAAGGGCAAATTCGCTGTAATCCAATAAATAATGATTCGACGCCTATCCAGGTATCTTCTCCTCCTCTTGCCGCTACTGTGTCCCGCCGGCCATGCCGAGCAGAAGGAGCTGCTTTTCACTATTGCCAGGTTGCAGTACAAGGGCGGCGGCGATTGGTACAGCGACCCCTCCTCTCTGCCCAATCTGTTGCGCTTTGTCAGGGAGCACACCCGCATTGACGCCGGCACTGAGGAGGCCCGCGTGCAGATCATGGACGAGGAACTTTTCTCCTATCCGTACATCTACATGACAGGGCATGGCAATATCACTTTTGCGCCCGAGGAACTGACCCGCCTGCGCCACTATCTGGAAAGCGGCGGTTTTTTACACGCCGATGACAACTATGGCATGGACGCGGCCTTTCGCCGCGAGCTCCGCAGGCTTTTCCCCAAAAAGGAACTGGTGGAACTGCCACCGCATCACGGCATTTTTCACTGTCATTTCGAGTTTGCCAATGGCCTGCCCAAAATTCACCAGCACGAGGGCAAACGCCCCCAGGCCCTGGGGCTTTTCGAAGGTGAACGCTTGATCTTACTCTACACCTACGAAGCTGACCTGGGCGACGGCTGGGAGGATGAGCACGTACACCGCAATCCGCCGGAAAAGCGCCTGAACGCCCTGCAGATGGGAACCAATATACTCGTCTGGGCTCTGACGCACTGAACCCTATGCAAGATTTCGAGACCATACTCACCCACCTGCGTCAACTGCGCCGCCGCCTGGTGGCCCTGGAACTGGTCTCGGCCCTGTTGCTAGCCCTGGCCGCAGGACTAATTTTGCTCCTCTTGTGGGTCGCCCTGGAGGCCCTGTTCTACTTCTCCCCGGTGCCGCGCACCGGCCTCGGGCTGGGAGCAGCGGGCGCCACTATCGGCATCGTCTCTTTCTATTTGCGTCGCCGCCTGCCCCCCTACCTCGCTTTCGAGCGGCTTGGCCTGCATATAGAGGAATGCTACCCAAAACTGCAACAGCGCCTGATCAGTACTCTTGAGCTGTGGCAAAATGCGCGTGCGCATCGGCTTTATTCAGTTGGCCTGCTGACCGCCACTGTAGCCCGCACCGCCGCCCTCCTGGACGAACTGAATCCCCGCCAGATCACAGACCTCAGACCGCTCATGACCCATGTCCGGGGCCTGGCAATGGTGGTCGTGCTGATCCTCGGGGCCTATGCCCTCTTCGACAGCTCGATGGCAGCAGCCTTGAAACGCTGTGCGCATCCGCTGACTCATTTCGAGCGCGAAGCGCTTACCCATATTGCCGTCCTGCCCGGCGACTTCGAAGTAGTCAAAGCCGAGGATGCCCTCATCGAGATTCACTTCAGCGGCGTCCACCCCCGGACGGCCCAAATCTTGCGGCGCGAAGACGCCAGCGCCCCCTGGCACCGCGAAGAGATTATCGTCGAGCGCTCCGCCACTCTCGGACACACCTTCAAGCAGGTCAAACGACCTTTTACCTATCGGGTCGTGGCCAACGACGGCCACAGCCGAATCTATCGCGTCACAGTGGTGGATCCACCCAGCATTCAGCGCCTCCGCGTCCATTATAATTACCCTGCCTACAGCGGCCTGGCCAGCCGCGTCGAGGAAGAAGGGGGCGATATCAGCGGCCTGGCTGGCACGGTAGTAAAGTTTGAAATCAGCGCTAGCAAAGCCCTGAGCGCGGCAAAACTGGTCGTTGACGACACCCTCTCATATCCGGCCCGGGTGGAGGGCAACAAGGCTTTTGCCGGACTCGAAATCGCCATCCCCGGCCACTATCACTTCGAGTTGACAGATCAAAAAGGGGTTGGCAATCGCGATCCGATTCGCTATGCCATCCAGGTTGTCGAAGATCTAGCGCCGCGGGTTGCCATCACCGATCCCGGCCGCGACATGGATCTACCCGAAAACCTTCAGGTAATTCTGGCAGCTGAGGCAACGGACGATTTCGGCATCGCCCGGGCGGTGCTGGCCTATCGCGTCAACGAGGGCCAGGAGCTGCGGCAGGAACTCCAATTTGAACCTGACCGGGAACTGCACCTGACCCATCTTTGGGACCTGTCGACCCGGGATCTGCTCCCCGAAGATAGGGTCCACTACCGCCTCGACGTCTTTGACAACGACGAAATCGCCGGCCCCAAAGTGGGCAAAAGCCAGGAATACGTGCTGCGCTTCCCTTCGCTTTACGAGCTCTATGAAGAAGTCACTGCGGCGCAGGAATCCCAGTTGGAGGCCCTGGAAGAACTTGCCGAAGAGGGCGAGAAAAACCAGGAGTACCTGGAGCAGGTGCGGCGCGAACTGCTCAAAACCAACGAATTGAGTTGGGAGCAAAAAAAGGAATTGGAAGCCACTCTGGCACGCGAAGCCGAACGCGCCGAAGCGGTGGAAGAGTTGGCGCAGCAACTGGAAGAAACGCTGCAGGAGATTGAGGAAAACCAGCTGGCCCCCCGGGAAATCCTCGACAAGATGGAAGAAATCCGCAAACTCATGGCAGAAGTAACTTCCCCCGAGTTACAGGAGGCCCTGGACGCCCTCAAGGAGGCCTCGGAGAGCCTTGACCCGGCCGAGATTGCCGAGGCTCTCAAGCAGTTTAAGGAAGATCAGGAAGCCTTCCAGGAACGCCTGGACCGCACTCTGGCCCTGTTGCAACAGGTACAGACCGAACAACGTCTAGAAGCTGCGGTCCAACAAGCTGCCGAACTGGAGCGGCGCCAAGGCCAGATCGACGCGGAACTGGAGCGGGAGGGCATCAGCGAACGCCTGCAAGCGCAGGAGAGCAGTTTGCAGCGCGACACCGAGCGCCTCCAGCAGGAGTTGCAGGCGCTGAGTCAGGAGATGGAGGACTTCAACCAAGAGACGGCGCAGGCACTGGAGGGACAGGCCGACTTCATCGAGGAACGGGCCCTCACCAGCCGCATGTCGGAGATGCTCAAACACCTCCAGCAAGAACGGCGGCAAAAGGCACGGCGCCTGGGCGAATCCCTCGAAAAGGACCTGGGTACCCTCAGTGCTGCTATGGAACATCTACAGGGCCAGTACAGCGCCAAAGAAAAAGGGCAACTGGCCCGGGAAATGCAGCAGACTATACGCGATATTTTATATCTCTCTCTGCAGCAGGAAATACTGGGTGGAAAAGCCCAGAACATCCAGCGCCCCGCTGCAGCCGCACTGGCCCAGGACCAATTCGCCCTGCTGCAGGGCGCCACCCTGGTGACCGAAAAAATCGGCCGCCTGTCTCGCAAAACGATGAGTCTGGACCCTGGCCTGGGCATGACCCTGGGTTATGTCTTGCGCAATATGCAGGAAGCCGCCTACCATCTGGGCCAGCGAAACGCATCCGCTGCGGTGGCACCCCAACGCAGTTCCACAGGTTATCTGAATGAGGCGATCCTGCTGCTGCGGCAGAGCCTGGACAACCTGGCCAAATCCAAAATGCCTTCTAGCTTTGCCGAGGCCATGCAGCAAATGATCGGTCTTTCCGAACAGCAAGCCGATCTCAATCAGGCTACCCAGGAGGCTATGGGCCAGGGTCGCCAGCCGGGCCAACGGGGACGCCAGGTGCGGGACATGGCCACCGAAATGGCTCGCCTAGCAGCCCAGCAGCGACAGATCTACGAGGCCCTCAACCAGTTGGAACGGGCTACCCGGGGCCACCGCGGCGCCCAGAAGCGCATCCAGGCCATTGAAGAAGATATGGAATCCGTCCTCCGGGAGTTGCCGCGGCGCCCAAACAAGCGCACGCTCAATACTCAGAAACGCATCCTTCAGCGCATGCTCAATGCCAGCCGCTCAATCCATACCCAGGGCTACCAGGAAAAACGCCTTGCCACAAGCGGCAGCGACCAGATGTACACTGGCCAGACCTGGATGCCCACCGACCTGGGCCAGTCTTATGACCGCCTGCGAGAAGCTATGAAACACGCCTTGGAAGGTCCCTATCCAGACGAGTACCGTCCCCTCATTCAACGCTACTACGAAATGGTCTACCAGGATCTTATCGAACGGGAAGAAAAGGCTAAGCCGTGAAATCCCCGCCTCTTTTGGTTATCCTTCTGCTGGTGGTCTTTGCCGCCCTGGCACCCTCCAGGCCCATGCAGGCAGCGGCCGCAGACCAGGAAAAACTGCGGCGCCAGATCACCTATCTGGAGAGCACCGGAGAGCACGCCGCAGCCATCCCCCTCTACGAGCAATTGCGCCGACTCGCACCGCAGGATTCAAGCCTGGTCCAGGATATGGCCCGAACCCTGGCCATCCTGGGTGCTCACGATCGGATCGAAGTCCTACTCAAGCCCTGGCTCCGCGCCCACCCCGATGATACCGGAGCTTACCTGCGCCTGGGAAGGGCCTACATGAATCTGGACCAGAGTCAGCGCGCCCTGGAGACCTGGCACCGGGCTTTAGAACGCACTCCAAATCCCAGGCTCTACCAGCAAATCAGTAATTATTGCCGCGAAGCCGGGCTCTACAAAACGGCTATTCAAATACTCATGGATGGCCGCAAGACTCTGCGCCAGAAGCAACTCTTCGAATGGGAACTGGCTGCGCTCTATCTCCTCGACGAGGCCTATGTCCAGGCCATCGACTCCTACCTGAAACACCTGCGCGAGAATCCACAGCGCTTTGTCTCCGTCGAACATCGGCTGGTACCCATAGCCCAGGACCCGGTCCGGGGTCCCAAACTTTTGAAAGCGCTCAAACGCGCTTTAAAAAAAGGCGGCGAACCACTGCAAATATCCACCCTGATATCCACCTGTGCCCTGGAATCGGGGGTTCCCCAGACCGGTTTTGAAGCCCTGGCCGCCATCGCCGCGCGAGTGCAAGACATAGGTCCTGCGCTCTTCCAGTTTGCCTCGCGCTGCCAGGCCCTGGGGCACGATGAAGTTGCCATCCAGGCCTACGCTCTGTTCGCGGAGCATGCCCAGGGCTCGCCCCAATTCTATCGCGCCCTGCTACAGCAGGCCACCCTCCACATGCGTCTGGGGAATTCCTCCCGAGCCCTGACTCTCTACAGCCAGCTAGCCCGCCAGTTTCCCCACCGCCCCGAAGCACTTGAGGCCCTCTTTCACCTGGGCAAAATACAACTGGAAATCCAGGGCGATATCTCCGGCGCCCGCTCCTCATTGAAAACGGTATTGCAGGCATCACACCGGGGCCCCTGGACGGCAAAAGCACTGGTCCTGCTGGCCGAATGCGAACTGCGCGAGGACAACTTCCAGGGGGCCGAAGACCAGTTGCGCCAGTTGCAGCACCAGTATCCCGCTTCCGCCCAGCTGGCCCAGTTTCGCCTGGCCGAACTGGCTTATTTCCAAGGCGAACACGAAGCTGCAATCCAGTCTCTACAGGCCCTGCTCCAGGGCGACTCCGGGCACGAGTTGGCCAATGACGCCCTGGAACTGAT
>CAXFTV010000554.1:0-4636 GCA_964005845.1 uncultured bacterium | reverse complement strand
GCGTCCACAAGGGGCTGGTAAAACCCTCAACGCGCTCACCCAAGTTGAAGACCAAACCGTCCCCGCTGGCCAGATTTTGCGCGTACCTCAGTGTTATAAAAGCATCATCGGCAATAAAATTGTAGTGCAGCACGTGGAGCAGATAGCCCAGGCAAACTGCTCCCAGAAGTGCTCTGTTTAAGTTTTTCGAAAGAGATGGCAAAGTCTTTGGTGGAATCAGCTGTGTCCCCCCTTGCATCTTTTATTCACCTTTTTTTTTGACCCCTTTAAAGTTGGGCAAAGGGATTGCCGCAGGGCCTTTGATAGGGATCGTAGTAGGCCAGGTAATTTACGCTGCGGCTCTCATCCGCGCCGTTCCTAAAAAAGTCGCTGGACAGAAGATAGCGCTCTGTTAACCAATCCTGGGCATCTGCACGTCCCTGGGCTGCCCGCCGCAATACCCCCGGATTCCTCCTTTGCAAATCGCTGGCGAAGGCATTTATACCCTGGCCCTCCATTTTGAGGAATGGCAAACGACCTTTTAAAATTCCGGCGATCAGCTCTACAACTGGATTGGCATATTCCTCCGGCGGGGAAGGTTTTAATCTCCTGGCAAGCCACCAGCCACCGGCACTGAGGCCGAGAAAAGCCCCGAGCGCACCAAGAAACTTGCGCCTATTGAGCATCGCTTACACTCTTTCCCTCTTTTTAAGCCATCAGATGGTGAGCCGACCACAAAGACAGCGCCGCTAGCGTCAGGGTCGGATTGGCCGGCGAACTGGTGGGAAAAACTCCGCTGCCAAGAACGACGAGGTTGCGGATCTGGTGGTGCACCAGATGGCGGTCGACTACGCTGCGGGCTGGATCGTCACCCATTGTCGTCGTCCCCAGAATGTGGTTCTCAGTTGCACTGATTTTGGGCGATACCGCGATCTTTTCAACCGGTAGAGGTCGCAGAATTCCGTCCAGCATTTCGGGGATTTTATCGATGCTTCTCTGGGCGTATTCGGAATGTCCGTAGTACAGGGTCTCGGGCCGGGATGGTTGCTCCGGGCTGGGGCGCACCTGATTGCGCGTTTCCGGCAGATCCTCGACCATGAACTTCAGCTGCAATCGCTGGCGAAATTTTCCTCTTTCCAAACGCAGAGAGGGCACGTTCCACGACTCCATTAGACAGGCGGCCCGCTGGCTCCGATGCGCGCCTTCATAGAGCATGTAGCCGTGCCCGGTGATGCTGGTGCTGCCCTGAAAGTTTTCTACTCCGTCCAGATCGATAGTGGCCGTCACCCCGACCTGTTCGTGCAAATTTCTTCCCAGTTGAGGATGCGACAGGCCCGACTGCATCAGCAGGTGGGGATTGAACAGGGCATTGGCCCCAACCACGACTAGATTGCCGAGGGCCTTTTTCAAAACCCCCTGCTGTTCGTAGACCACTCCACCGGCCCTACCGCCACCAATATCTATGTGCCGCGCCGTTGCCTCCAGTTCCAAAGTTACTCTCGGATCCTGGTAGAAATGAGCCATCTCGTTCTGAATAGTGAATTTGGCATCCACGGGACACAGATGGCAGACGCCGCTGGCACAACAGGCGGACCGCCGGGCCGTAGGCCGCCGGGCCCGCGCTGTTGGCTGGTTAAAATAAAGCTCGGGATAGGCAGCTTTGAGTATTTTATCGGGCTCGGAAAACCGGTGGGGCGGCTGTGGATAGGGGCGGCTGCGAGGACTTGGCGATGCGTCCTCCGGACCGGAGACCGCCATAATATCTTCGGCCCGGCAGTAAAATTCCTCCAATTCCTCGTAGCTGAGAGGCCAGTCCCTGCCTACGCCATGGGCAGATTTGAGGCGAAAATCTCCGGGAAGCATGCGCGGCGTCACCGCCCACCAGCAATTGGACCCACCGCCAAAACCAGGGGTGTAGAACCAGCTTTTGCGGGGATTCTTGTTGACGAAAGTCGCACTGGGCTCGACGCTGGATGAGCGCTGGTGGCGCAGCTGCCAGGCGTGCACATCGCGACGCCCCCGCTCCAACACCAGGATGCGCTCCCCGGAGCTGCATTTTTGCAGATACGCGGCCAGAAAAAAGGAAGCGGCGAACCCCGTGCCAACAATAATGGTGTCGTAATTGTCCGCCATACCTCAGTGCTCCTACGAATTTAGCATCCACCTGGTAAACTTTTTGCCTGTGCCCTCTGACTTTGCGCAAAGTGGCAGCAGTAGAGCGTTGCCACTTTGTCAATATCCAGTGATTAGCCAGCCGCTAAAGACGCCGTACAGCTTCTTGCCACCGATGCCCGGCCACGGCGAGGATCAGCAGACCACTCCTATGCTAATGGGTGCATTTTTGTGCCCCCATCTTTTCGAGCGGGCGAAAGTAGAGCAACTTTCGCAACAGCAAGGGCAGGGGCCGGGAAAGCTCCGGCACATTGGCCCCACTCCCAACGGTCGTACTGACCCCATCGCGCCAGTAGGATACCGCCGCGAGTGGTTCCTGGCTGCTAAAGCGGCGCAGTTCAAAAAAGGGAATCAACTGATTGCGTCCGGTCAAACCCCTAATGGCATGGGAGGAAGAACTGGTTATTTGCACCAGGTCCTGCTGGTAGGAAAAAAACTGCAATTCCTCCGGGATAAAGAAGTGATTACTGCGTCCCCCCTCGGTGCGCAAGTTGGAGTACATGGCAAAGGCAGTTTCTGTTTTGAGGCCAATATAAGGGTTTATGCCATTGAAGAAAACCAGTGCCGGCAGCAGCAAGAGCCAGCGATGCCGTGGCGCCAGCAGCGCCCCCATAGAGGCACACGCGCATTTTTTTATAATCGTGGTCGAAAAAGCGGCAATGATTAGCAGGCAATAGAGAATCCAAGCAGCCAGATACATATCTCCGGGCGTTGTGAGATACTGGTTCAAGTAGTTAAGCAAAAAAAGGATGCCAGCCCCCGAGATCGCAACCAGCAGCATGGTGCCGCCAAACGAGAGACGGGAAATTTTGCGCTTCCACCCGGAGAATTTCTCGGGCGCGAGAGCAAATACATTTCCCGGGCCGAAGAGGAAAAAAAGGGCGAAGAGCATAGAGGAAAAATTGTAGAACCGGCTCACGGGGTTTAAGCTAATTAGGCCGTGGAATAAAAGCCCGAGCATAATGCCGCTGTTGCGCGTGCGCCGCAAACACAGCAAAAGAGGGATGAGGATCTCGCATGCGAGGGTAAAGTAAATTGCCCCCTCTGCCCAGGTGAAACTACGCGGCAAAAAACTGTAGTGTTCTGCCTGGACCAGATAGAACCGGGCGGCGCAACTTGAATCCGGTGAAAAAAAATCAAAATTGAACTTGTGCAGGACGACGAAGAAATAAAGCAAGAGCAGTTCGAGCCGCAGCAAGGGGGCAAAAGCGGCGTAAAAATCGGCCTGGTCAAGGGCCGCCCCCCTCTTTTTTAAAGTCGCGTGCAGGTAGGTGGCAAGAATGGTCGCATTGATGAAACCGGTGAACAGCCAGTGATTTGAAACCATGGGAGCTTGTATGGCAAGTTGGACGACCTGCAGGGCACAAAGCAAGAGCAAACGGTAGAGGGAGTTGGGCCGACAGAAGAGAGCCAGGGCGGCGCCCAGAAGCAAAAAGTGAAAAATAGATGCAAACCACTCGTTATATGACGCCAGGTGAAAAAGGGCGGCCAGGGACCAGAGGCGGCAAAAAGTCGAACAGGCTGCCGCGTTCTGCTGGGGGACTCTGGCCTCTGCATCCATGTAATTTTTGTTAGATTTTGTTAGAAATAGAGGGGGAAAATCTCAATAGATGCGCACCAGCCGCACGCCGATATTGCCAAAGCCCTTATCCGGCGGATTCCAGCAGCGCTGCGCCGAACGCGTAAACTCGATGGAATCTTTGAAACTGCCGCCGCGGAAAACCCGAGCGGTACCCACGGAAGGTCCCCGGGGATCTGCTTCGGCAGCGGCGGGATAGTCGCCGAGCCAATCCTGTACCCACTCCCAAACATTGCCGTGCATATCGTGAAGCCCCCAGGGATTGGCCTTTTTTAAGCCAATCGCCCGGGCGTAATTGCCTTCGCCCTCGAGAGTGTTGCCCACATGCCAGACATGGTCTTCCAAAACCTTCTTTTCCGCCCCGAAGGACCAGGGCGTCCCGGTCCCGGCCCGGGCGGCATATTCCCACTCCGCCTCCGTCGGCAGTCTATAAACTTCTGCGCCGGCCGCGGCATTGATGCGCTCGAGGAAAACCTGCACATCTTCCCACGAGATATACACGGCTGGATGGTCTGGACTATCGATTACTTCTTCGCCAAAGCCGGCCCAGGGCCGCGCGCCCATCACTGCTTCCCACTGCCCCTGGGTAAGCTCGCATTTTCCCAGATAGAAACCCTGTGCAAAACTGACTTCCCGCTGCGGGCTTTCGTCGACATTGCGCCCCCATTCCTCCCCCGGAGACCCCATTGAAAAGTGCCCTTTTTCAATCCACAGCATCTCAATTTCCACCCCCTCGACCAGGGGAGCGGCTATTTCGCTCCGGCCACCGGTCGAGGTGGTCGCCAGAGTGAGAGCTAGGGGTAAAATCTGCCCCGCTTGCAAGTCTATTTGGGCAGCGCCCGTGGCGAGCATGCTACCTGCGGAATTGTAGACGGTAATTGTGAACCGCCGGCGGGTACCCGCCGG